>NZ_VPDB01000039.1:0-30868 GCF_013417925.1 Acinetobacter sp. YH12218 | reverse complement strand
AGAGGAATTGCCACAAGATACGATAAGCTAAAACGTAACTATCAAAGCGCTGTTGCTTTAGCTTGTATATTTATATGGTTGCCTCTTTAGCTCAATTTATCGGCTGTAAATGTCAACACACCCTAAAAGGATCTTAGTAAAATTGTGGCAAATTTTACTAACTATTTTTATCTATGCCATTAATAGCAAAATACAAAAACCTTTATCAGTTGTAGGCTTATTTTGGATTTCTCTTGGACAATTTACGCTCAACCTCATAAAACCTGCAGCTAAAGACGCCATTGATTCATCAGAGAAATTTCATAATTTTGAAGTCATAGAACACAGTGAAAAAATTGATAAAATTGTTCAAAGTGGTGGAATTTACTATGCATATTTAGTTGGTTTTTATATTTTATTTTTCACATTTACTTTTTATGTTATTAGTATTGGTAAAGATGCCCGTAAAGCAGCTGAAAATGAATTTAGTAGCACAAAACATAATCAAATTATCATTGACGATACCCTCATTACTGATTGGCTCGAAGCTAAAAAACTAACTATTACATATCCAGCTAAAGCTAAAGTTATCCATTGTGGCACGCAAAAATGTCTAATTGCCCTGCATACATCAAATTTAAAAGATGCGAATGGGCTCAATTTAAATACAAAACAAAACTACTTAATAAAGCTTGTAAACACTGAAAGTTATGTTGAATTAAAATAAAGTTATCTCTCGTGATTTTATGCATAATTAATAAACTTGTACCTGAAATATTATGCAGAAAATTAAGTATCGAACATTTAATCAACACCCCAAACAGCAGCTGAAAATCTAATAGTAAAAGTTGTAATTATCATCAACCAAAATTTTTCGGCTGTTCCGAGATAACTTAATTTTCGCTTAAAAGAGAAGATGAGTTGTGATTATATTCCTAAGCATCTCTTCCGTACACTTGATGCGTCATCGAACCACAAAGCCGCTCAATGCGGCTTTTGTTATTTTATAGATTTTGAAGTGGAAGGTATTCCCTCTAAATTCACTTAAATTTAAGTAGTCAAAAACCACATTTAATCATCAATCACATCAGCAAAGTTTGCGCCCAAAACTTTTGCTAAATCTTCGGGTTTTAAACCAATATCCAAACCACGCTTACCACCACTCACATAGATTTTAGCTAAGTTCTGTGCAGAAGCATCGATCACAGTTTTTAAGCGTTTTTTCTGTCCAACTGGACTAATACCACCTACCAAATATCCGGTTAAACGCTCTGCATCTTTTGGGTCAGCCATTTTGAGTTTTTTACAGCCAAATGCTGTGGCTACTTTTTTCAAATTTAGCTGATATTCAACTGGCAATACGGCAACAAAGTAATTTTTATCGTCCGTAACCATCAAGGTTTTAAAGACTTCTTCGACGGTTAAACCAAGTTTTTCCGCAGCTTCCAAACCAAAACTTTTTGCTTCTGGGTCATGGTCATATTCATGAATTGTAAAGTCGATTTTATTAGATTTTAAGAGTTTACATGCAGGTGTCATTGCTTTTTCGTCATTCCATTCGGACAACTAGGAAAACTCGATTATAAGCCTATTCTAGAAAGACCGGCGAACACTTTTATATTTTTCATGAACATGACTTGTGCAATAAGTTTGAGTTGAATACATTTAAATAAAGCAAAAATTTCAAAAAAATATGACAACGCTGACTCAAGACCTCATCCAATTATTATCTGTAGTGCCCAAAGATCAGGGCTACTTTTTGGCACAGAGCAAACCTCTGTTTGGTGACCATATTTTTGGTGGGCAATTACTTGCTCAGAGCATAGTCAGTGCATCCTTTACCTGCACACTCCCACTCCACTCTTTACATGCCAACTTTATTTCTGCGGGCCTTGCAAATCATCCCGTATTATTTAAAGTCGAAAATTTACGTGATAGCCATAGTTTTTCCACTCGACAAGTGACCGCCATACAGTATGGCAAACCAATATATATGGTGATGTTGTCCTATATGAATAACGAAATGGGTATGGAGTATCAAATACCTGAACCAGATCTGATCCCACAGTTTCCACCAAGTATGCTCAAAGAAGAGCAATTCTATAAATCGCAAATCCAATCATCTATTTCACCTGAATATCTATCCACATTTTTACAGCCTTTTCAGCTTATATCTAAACCAATTGAATACGTGCTGACAGATTTGCCACCGTCCGGTCAAACTTCTGTCTTAAATCAAAATCAATATGCAGAATATTTAAAACTCCATGATGCCTTGGATGCACAATTTGACCAACTTCATATACATCAGGCCATTGCAGCATACTATTCAGACTATAATTTATATTCTGCGGCGCTCAAAACACATGGTTTAAATTATCTGTCTCCTGAACTCATCGCAACTAGTCTTGATCATTCGATGTATTATCATCATGCCTTTCGGGTGGATGATTGGGTTTTCTATGACATGAATACCACCCGAACCTCCCAATCACGTGGGCTTAGTCATGGACAAATGTGGCAAGATGGAAAATTAGTCGCAAGTACTACACAAGAAAACTTAATGCGTTATACAGGCGATTCTTGAGGCCTGTGACAATCTTTAACATTCAAATTCTTGTTAAGTTAAGCATCAATCGTATAAAATTCATGCAAATCATACCGCTATAACAATAATATGCCTTCGATCTACCAGCTTAAGCCTGCATTTCAAAACCTGCTTCGACCTTTGGTTAAATCACTTCATCATCTTGGTATTACAGCAAATCAAGTAACACTACTGGCAATGTTCATTTCGCTAGCTGTGGCATTTTTTATTTATATCTATTTTTCTCACAACGGTATTGGCATTTTACTGTTGATTTTCCCCGTGTGGATGCTTATTCGAATGGGCTTCAATGCCATAGATGGCATGCTGGCACGTGAGTTCAACCAACAATCCAAACTCGGTGCTTTTTATAATGAATTATGTGATGTGATTTCCGACTCAGCACTCTATTTTAGTTTAATTTGTTTTGCTTTTATTCAAGCTGAATTACTTATTTTAACCTGTTTTCTCGCCATACTTGCCGAATATACCGGTGTGATGGCGCCATTAGTGGGGCAAGAACGTCGTTACGATGGTCCAATGGGAAAAAGTGACCGCGCTTTTGTATTTAGCATCATCTGCGTCATCATCGTGACCTCTTCTATATTGAATGTTGGCTTAAATACATTGTCTCTTATCTGCAATAGTATTTTGATTATTACCATCTTTTTATTATTTATTACGATTTATAACCGCATTAAAAATAGCATTATCAACCCACAATAAATTTCAGTTTAGATCGTCAGTCGATTCATTATTTTGAGAACAACACAATGTATAACAATACTCAGCATACCTTTACGAGCCATGATGGAACATCCTTGTTTTATCAACATTGGGAAAATAGCAGTTTAAAAAGCAACCGTAAGAAAAAAGCGGTGATCTTGTTTCATCGTGGCCATGAACATTCGGGACGAATGGCGCATTTGGTCAATGAATTGAATTTGCCTGATTTTGATTTTTTCGCTTGGGATGCGCGAGGTCACGGTAATACAGCCGGTGAACGTGGTGATGCACCGAGCTTTTCTGCATGCGTTAAAGACATCCAATATTTTGTTCAGCATATTGAACAGTCTTACCAAATCCGATCAGAGAATATAGCGATCGTGGCTCAAAGCGTTGGTGCAGTTTTAGCCGCGACATGGGTGCATGATTATGCCCCTAAAATCCGTGCTTTATGCCTTGCCTCGCCTGCATTTGACATCAAACTGTATGTGCCTTTTGCAAAACCTGGCTTAACACTCCTCAACAAATTCGCTGGCAACTTTTTTATTAATAGTTATGTCAAAGCCAAAATGTTGACGCACGATACTGCACGTGCGCAAAGTTATGACACAGACCCGCAGATCGCTCGGGCCATATCAGTCCGGATGCTGCTGGGTCTATATGCAGCGTCAGATCGAATCGTTAAAGATGCACAAAATATTTTTGTTCCTACACAGATTTTATGTTCAGGATCTGACTTCGTGGTGCATCAAAAACCGCAATTGGCGTTTTATCAAAAACTCCCTCATCCAATGAAGGAATTTCACGTCTTAGACGGTTTTTATCATGATACTTTGGGTGAAAAACATCGCAAAATCGCCACAGATAAAATCCATCGCTTTATTCAACAATGTTTTAAACACCCCTATTCCGCACCTAAACTTTTAGATGCCGATAAAATTGGCCCGAGCTGTGCTGTTGCAGAAACCTTAAGTTCAACGCTTCCAAAACACTCTTTAAAACATGCATTTTGGAGCTTAACCAAACAAAATCTTAAAATTGGTAGTCTCTTTTCTAAAGGTTTAAAAATTGGTGAAGATACAGGATACGACTCTGGCAGCACCTTAGATTTTGTCTACAGAGATCAATCAGAAAGCCAAAATGCTCTCGGTAAAATCATCGATCGACAATATTTAAATGCGATTGGTTGGCGTGGTATTCGCGTTAGAAAACAAAATATTGAAGCGCTATTAACGAAATATGCTTCTAAGTTAAATGATGCCCAACACGCAGTACGGATTATGGATATTGCAGCAGGTCATGGCCGTTATATTTTAGATGCTGTACAAAAACTGCCTGAGCAGCCTGAATCCATCCTGCTTAGAGACTATAGCTCGATCAATGTACAAGCGGGTCAAGCAATGATTGAGCAAAGAGGTTTAAGCCAGATTGCCAAGTTTGTAGAAGCGGACGCCTTTGATGCCACTTCTTTAGCCAGTGTTGAACCTAAACCGACTTTAGCTGTGGTATCAGGTTTATACGAATTATTTAGTGATAATGATTTACTTAGACAGTCCTTATCAGGCTTAAGTCAAGCCATTGAGAAAGATGGTTATCTCATCTACACAGGTCAAATTTGGCATCCGCAACAAGAATTTATCGCCCGTGCCCTGACCTCACATCGCCAAGGAGATGCATGGGTGATGCGTTTACGCTCACAAGCAGAAATGGATACATTAGTTGAGCAAGCTGGTTTCAAAAAAATCGATCAAGTTATTGATGAGTTTGGTATTTTCACCGTTTCCGTTGCACAAAAAATTTAAGCTTGGACGGTCAATCTTATGCATAAACTGGATACTGAAAAAGGAACTTGGAAATACGGCCTACTGTGTTTGGCATTTCTGGCACCTTTTTTCTTCTTAAGTTATGGTTTTGCCAATCAATACGCTGCGGGCTTAGCTTCCGTACCTGTTATCGTCTTTGAATGGGAAAAATATATTCCACTTTGGCCATGGAGTATTGTGCCTTATTGGTCGATTGATCTGTTCTATGGTTTATCTTTATTACTTTGTTGGAATAAGTTTGAATTAAAACAACATGTACTGCGACTATTTTCAGCACAAATCATTTCAATCAGCTGCTTTTTACTTTTCCCGCTACGTTTTAGCTTTGAGCGCCCCGAACTCACAGGTTTTTTCGGGCTGTGGTTTGATGTCTTGATGGGCTTTGATAAACCGTTTAATCAAGCACCCTCTCTGCATATTGTGCTACTGGTGATTCTTTGGGATTTTTACCGTCGGCATAGCACAGGTAAGCTAAAATATCTGGTAGATGGTTGGTCCTTTTTGATTGGTCTCTCAGTTCTAACCACTTGGCAGCACCATTTTATAGATATCCCAACGGGTTTATTGGTCGGTGCCTTATGTTTATGGCTATTCCCGATGTCCTGTCCTACGCCATGGACTCAAAACAGCCAGAGTCGGCTAAGCTTAAAGCACATTAAAATCGGCATCCTTTATCTATTTGCTGCCTTATTTTGTGGCGCAATCGCACATGCAAAAGGTTGGTGGCTTTGGCTGCTCTATCCTGCAAGCAGTCTGCTTTTAGTTGCGTTTGCATATTTATTCAATCGACCCCATTTTTTTCAAAAACTCAGTCATGGTGATATGACCATTGCTGCAAAAATATTGTTTGCGCCTTACTTTGTATTTGCTTGGATCAATAGCCGAATCTGGACCTATCGCCATCCTGAAGATTCTAAAATCATCAAAATCAATCAGAGTTATATTTATTTAGGTCGCTATCCGTCCAAACAGGTCATGCAACAATATGATGCTTTACTCGATTGTTGCGCAGAATTACCCACTTATCCAAAGTGCTCCTATGCTCAACACTTGAGTTTAGACCTAATTCCTTTACAGGCCAATCAGCTGCATCATGCTGTAGAGTCTTTAGAACTATTCTTGAAATCTAATAACAATGATGAAGCACAAAACATCTTGGTCTTCTGTGCTTTGGGATATTCACGAAGTAGTGCTGTAGTTGCCGCATTATTATTGAAACAACATCCTGAATATTCAGTCGAAGATGTTTTACGGATTATTCGCCATAACCGTCCGTGGGTCGTGCTTAAAGCACCGCAAATAAAACATTTAAATACTTATCGTTTAAAACTTAAAGGACTTGCACCATGAATTTACAACTTGTGGTGCTGTCAAAGTTGTTGCAATCCACCACTGGATTGCTCATCTCAGCTTATGTGGCAGCGATCCTCACGCTCTGGCTCATTATCCAGTTTGGTAATGTGATGCTATTCGATTTGCTATATTTATTAATTTGTCTAGTTTTGCTCGGAATACAACATTATTTAAGCCTGAGAATCAAATTTGATTCGGCACTTTTAGCCACTGTCGCTGAATATAGCCAAACCCAAAACCTTGAACAAACCACCAAAGAGTTGGACTTAAGTTTAATCAATCTAAAATTAATGCCTGCAAATAAATGTGGTCGCGCATGGGAGCTGCGTGAATTAGGTTGTCTGGCTTTATTTAAAAGGCAGATCTTTGTGCTTTGCTTGCAATACATCGCATTCATCTGCATATTTTTACTGTATAAATAATTCACAATAATTTGAAGCCATGCCAAATCCATTAGACACTTTAGGGAATGCTCACTCACCAATGAAAGGTAATTTTTTAAGCCGTTCAATTGCTCGCTATATTGCCTTTCTCACTCGTCGTGGTGCGCGGCTGCTCACGGGCGCGCGGAGTCTATGGGTCGGGTGTAAACCTGTAATGAAGCAGCGTATTTATTATGCAAATCATAATAGCCATATCGACTTTATTTTGCTTTGGTCATCACTACCGACAGATCTCAGACGGAATACGCGTCCTGTAGCGGCTTCGGATTATTGGCTAAAAGATGGCTTTCGACGTTTTCTCATTCAAGATACGTTTACTGGCGTCACTATTCAGCGAAATCGAGAGCAAAATCAAGATCCATTAGAACCGATCAAAACCGTATTAGCACAAGGTGACTCGATTATTTTCTTTCCTGAAGGCACTCGGAATTTAAATGATGACGTTGAATTATTAGAGTTTAAAAGCGGTTTATTCCATCTCAAAAATCAATTTCCTGATGTTGAAATTGTACCGGTGTGGATCTCAAATTTAAAACGTGTCATGCCTAAAGGTGCGCTAATACCATTGCCATTATTATCTACCGTTATTTTTGGTAAGCCTTTAGAAGTTCATAATGAACAGAGTAAATCCGCGTTTTTAAACTACGCTCAGGAAGAATTACTCAAATTAAAAGCATTGGAGTATCAATAATGGAATTCACCAATGCGCAAATGACTTATGTATTGTTTGGTATCTTTGCGATTATTTTGATTATTGCCTCAACCATTGGCTCAATACTAAAATTTAAAGCGGGTTATGCACCTGCACCGGTCATCGACAATTTAAATGCGCGGATCAATGCATGGTGGGTCATGTTGTTGGTACTTGGTGTAGCAATTTCATTAGGCAAAATTGCCTTTGTGATCCTGTTTGCGTTGATTTCACTCTTTGCTTTACGTGAATTTATCAGCTTGCTCCCAACCCGTCGCGGTGATTATCTTCCGTTGCTGATCGCTTTTTATTTTGTCATCCCTTACCAGTATTACTTGGTGTATATCGACTGGTACGGGCTATATTCTATTTTTATTCCGCTGTATGTATTTCTTCTTATCCCTATCGCTACACTCAAAGCCGAAGATACCACGCGATTCTTAGAACGCAGTTCAAAAATTCAATGGGGCTTAATGATCAGCGTATTCTGTATTTCGCATGTGCCTGCGCTATTAAATCTCAAACTTCCCGGATTTGAAGGTGAAAAAATTTGGCTAGCGATCTGGCTGATCATGGTGGTACAAGCCTCCGATGTTTTGCAATATGTCTGTGGCAAGCTATTTGGAAAACACAAAGTCGCACCGATACTTTCACCATCTAAGACCGTTGAAGGTTTAATCGGAGGCATTGCTTTAGCTACTGCACTAGGCGTAGCTATGTCATGGCTTACACCCTTTAGCTATCTACAGGCTGCATGTATTGGTTTTATTGTTTGTATATTTGGTTTCTTTGGTGGACTTGTCATGTCAGCCATTAAACGCGATCGTGGTGTAAAAGATTGGGGACAGCTCATCCAAGGCCATGGTGGCATGCTCGACCGAATTGATTCCATCTGCTTTTCAGCACCGATTTTTTTCCACATTTTGCGCTATTGGTGGTCTTAAGAAATGACTAAGTTTTAAACAGAAAATTTGGGATCTTAAATGGTGTTACGCACGTAGAATTAATTTCACATTTTAAAAATGATTTTTAAGTCTATGCGACAGTGTCTTACATCTAAGGATTGAATAAAGGTATTAGCCTTCGGCTGGAGATACTTTTGTTTCGGCAAAGTGAGAAGCGAAGCTTCGAAAGGAAACCATCTTGCGGTGCAATGCACCTCACCGACAAAACTCGTTCACTAGCGTCAAATTATTCAAAGAATCGCAGAAACATTTTTGATTACAATAAGTCTTGTCTCAAACAATTGCGGATGACGTTACCGTGTATCGTTCTTTTATTTGAATCAACGTGCGCTTCTGATATTACTGCGTAGCATCGGTTAATAATACGCACAATAAAAAATCCCAAGTAAACAAGCTTGGGATTCTTCTTATCAGGTATTCGATTTAAACGTCTGAAATTGCAAACTTTTTAAAAATACTTGCACGACGTTTAGGATGAATATTGGCTTTAGTTAAATCACCTTGATAGTGATCATAGACACGTTTATCCATCATCTTAAACCAAATAGAGGGTACTAAAGCAGGAATTAGCATAGTGGCATAGCCGCTAGGCAACTCTGGCGCTTCGTCAAAATGTCTTAAAGCCTGAAATGGACGTGTCGGATACGCATGATGGTCTGAATGTCGCTGTAATTGATACAAAAATAGATTGGTCACGATATTATTGTTATTCCAACTATGTTCAGGCATGGTTCGCGCATAACTTCCATCCGCTTTTTGCTCACGCTTCAGGCCATAATGTTCAATATAATTAATAATTTCAAAAAGGCTGATTCCATACAAGGCCTGTGTAACTAAATACGGTGTCACGCCTTTACCAAACATTTTCAGCATCGCGGCATGAAAACCAGCACTCATCGCCCAACCATGAAACAGCTCATTGTCCTTCGAAAAGAAACTTAAACCTTTACGTTTTAAGCGTTGTTTCTCAATCTGCACCGCCGATTTAATTCCACCAAATACAGTGCGTGGCCAAAACTCATAAAAGGTTTCGCCCATTTTTGAGGATGCAGGATCTTCAGGTGTTGCCGCACGTTTATGGTGTCCATAAGGATGTTCAATGCGGAAATGGCTATAACCCAAAGGTGCGAGCGTCGCATGTGCCCAGTAATGGTCTTTTTTATGAGGTCGATGGCAGAGTTCATGTGCTGTATTTACACCGACGCCATTGATGGCACCCATCGAAATCCCAAGTAGAACTTGATCTAATAATGAAACATCTTTACGGGTAACCACATAGCCAGCAAAAGCATTCGCTGCCATTTGCAGTGGAATAAATAATTTGACGATCCGATCATAATAGGGATCATTCACTAAAACTTTGATGTCATCATCTGTCGGGTTATTGGCATCATCACCGATCAGTGCATCTAGTGCAGGAATAATGACATGCAGTAGAAGCGGCCCGCCCATGGCAAATAGTTTTTTTGTCGGTTTGGGACCAAAATGATAACCCGCCAAAATCCCCATACCAATGACTGGTAAACCTGGACTCAATAGCCAACCATAACGTTTTTTATCTAAAACACTACCGATTTTGCTTTCTAACTGAGCGAGCTGCTGTTCATTTAATTTTACTGGTGCATTCATGCGCTAGACTTCCCTAATTACTTCTTCTGTGTTTATATTCGTAAAATATGGGCAGCCAGAACAGTTTTAAGCGTCCAAAAAAACTATGTGATCGTCTTTGGCATTTAAGGATAAATGTTGACCTTTAAGCACATAGTGACCATCTATAAATACAAAATTAATATGAGTAAATATTTGAAATATGGATGCTTTAAGTAAAATTTTTGATGATATCCATCTCCACCGATCTGAATATATTTATTTGAGATCAAAGCATCCTTGGGCTTTTCATTTTCAAGATCACAATGCCATGGTTGCGTATGTGGTGATTCAAGGTCAGTGTGTTGTGCATATCGATCAAGAGCAGGTCTTACTTGAAGCTGGCGATCTTTGCCTTATTCCCTCAGGGCAAAACCATCACTGCAAATCTATACAGTCTGATGTCTTGGTCGAATCAGTGAACATCACGCCACTGTTTCAAGAGCAACGAAATAAAACCATTGAATTAAATTCTACCGAATCTCATGAAGCAGAAGAATTATTTGTACTGGCGATCCGTGGGCATGTCGACAGCATTATGGCAAAGCCCTTAGTGAATGCACTCCCCACGCTGTTACATACACCACATATCATGAGCAGTACCGCACCTGAATGGTTGCAAATTGGCTTACATTTTCTGGCCGTTGAAGCGCATCAGATCCGTCCAGGCCTCGACAAAATTTTGGATCATTTGGTGAGTATTTTATTTATCGAATGTGTGCGTGATTATATTGCAGCCTTGTCAGATTCAAGCAGTTGGTTGCATGCCTTGAGTCATCCTGAATTATCCAATGCTTTGGCCGCGATTCACGAACAACCCCAGCAAGCTTGGACTGTCGAAAGTTTGGCAGAACAATGCTGCATGTCGCGTTCTAAATTTGCCAGTTTATTCACCCAAATGCTCGGTGAATCACCACTCGCCTATTTGCAGCAACATCGTTTGCGACTGGCGACACAGCACTTACAAATGGGGCAACTGACTATTCAGCAAATTGCCCATCGTATCGGCTACTCATCTGAAACGGCATTTAGCCAAACTTTTAAAAAGTTTTATGATCAAACACCGAGCCAGTATCGACAGCAGCATCAACTCGCAAAAACTGAGTCACCTTAAAGGTTTAATCTAAAAGCTTTAAAATCGCTTCCACAGGGTTTTCACTGTTACCTGAAAGCAGTTGTTTATGCATGGTGATGTGCTGCATCACTTGAATTTGCGATTTTTCAACATCCATCAAGCTTTCAATTTCTGCTGCTAATTTTTCAGGTGTTGCATCATGTTGAATAAGTTCCTGAATCACCTTTTTGCCCGCAATAATATTTGGCAATGAATAATACGGAATTTTGATCAGCAATTTCACCACATGGTAGGTCAGCCAATTTAACTTATAAAAAGTCACCATTGGACGATGTAAAAGCATCGCTTCTAAAGTCGCTGTACCCGAAGCCAAAGCGACAATATTCGATGCGTTCATCACCTGACGGCCAATTTTAGATTCGGTATCGGTGTTTTCCATCAAGCGAACTTTGGCTTGTAATGTTTTAGGGTACTGCTTGAGCAACAATTCGATTTGCTGTTTACGTGCATCATTGATTGCAGGAATCAAGAACACATAGTCTGGATGCTGCTCCGTCAAAATCTGTGCGGCAGACAGTACCAAAGGCCCTAAGCGCTCAATTTCACCGCGACGGCTGCCCGGAAGTAATGCAATGTGTTTTTGATGCTCATCTAAGCCTAACTCGTGTTTAGCCGCAACGAGTGGATTATCTAAAGGCAACTGACTTGCCAATGGATGTCCGACAAATGCAGCCGGAACTTGCCATTTTTGGAAAAACGCTTTTTCGAAAGGAAATAAGCAAAGGACTAAATCAATACTTGCTTTAATGCCATGTACACGCCCTTGACGCCACGCCCACACTGAAGGGCTAACATATTGTACTGTTTTAATTGGTAGCTGTTTTTGCTTTAAGCTCTTAGATAAACGCAAATTAAAATCCGGCGCATCAATCCCCACAAAAACATCGACAGGATTTTCAGTCCATTTTTCAACCAGACCATCGCGTACAGCAAAGAGTTTTTTAATATCTTTTAAGACCTCAACAATCCCCATTACCGATAAAATATCCATCGGATAATAGCTATTAAAACCTTCTGCAATCATTTGCGGACCGCCGATGCCTTCAAATTCCGCATCAATCCCTTGCTCTCGAAAACTGCGGATAAGCTTGGCGCCTAATGTATCCCCGGATACTTCCCCAACCACGATGCCAATTTTCAGTTTCCGATTTTGCAAAAGTCTGTCCTTTTAACTCAATGTTCTTTAGCTATAGATTCTATACGAGTCCTTCACAAAGTTAATAGATTTCCAAAAAAAAGCTGCACGTCTTTAATTCAACATTTTAGGAATATTCATCACTGCTATTTAGCTGCTGATTAAAATTTTTCCGCCAATGGTTCGGATTTGTACCGTATTTATTCTTAAACAATTTACGAAATAGCACTGCGGTATTAAAACCTGCGCTTTCCGCAATTTTATCAATCGAATAATCTGTCACTTCAAGCAATTCAGCCGCATATCGCAGTCTTTCATTGTTTAACCAAGTGACAATAGGTAGTCCTGTCGCATGTTTAAAATGTCTGGTCAGTGTCCTTCTACTCATATTGGAATAATGGCGAAACCTTATCTTTTTAAGGAGTATAGATTTTGCAGGAATGGACTTTAAGTTCACAGTCGCATATATCGATAAATAACTAATTAAAGACTAGGAAAATAAACCTACGGTGCGTTTTTTGGTATTAGAGATGCATTTCAGATAGTCATCACCTTATATTCTAAATACATGATTTCACTGCAGCATAATCTCCATTTGAGCTATCAACCACTTGCAAAAACTACAATCAATAACTTAGCTTATTTAAAATCCATTATTTTCCAAATTAAAACCACTCTTTATCTATTTTTTTCACAAGCAAATCACTAATCGAGACAACGACTTATATCAATTAGTCATAAGATATGCACGTTTTTTGATATTTGGCATTCAGCGATGGTCGGTCCTTTAGAGTTCATTCTGGCAGGTGTAATTGTAGGTTTCTGCGTAGGTATTACCGGCGTTGGCGGTGGTTCATTGATGACCCCGATCCTGATCAGCCTGTATAAAATTGAACCCCATATTGCGATCGGCACAGACCTACTATATGCCGCAATTTCAAAATTTTGTGGTTCTTTAGTTCATGCACGTAAAATGAATATTGTATGGACCATTGTTATTTGGCTTGCAGTCGGCAGTATCCCTGCGTCTTTTGCGACCCATTGGGTACTGGAAAACTATCTGAGCCAATCGACACATTACAAAACGGTATTAACCATGTTTTTGGGTTTTATGCTGACGATTACTGGGATCTCAATTATTTTCCGTGGTCATATCGAAAAATTCTTTAATAAATTTCGAAAAACTGATCAGTTGGATGATATGAGTGCGGATCTTGAACGTATCAATTTCCAAGCTAAAAATAAGCGTGCATATATCATCATCATGGGGATTATTTTAGGCGTATTCGTTACCCTATCGTCTGTTGGTGCAGGTGCCTTCGGTATTATGGCTTTGGTGCTTATGTTCCCGAACTTACCGATGATTCGTATTATCGGCTCTGACGTCGTACATGCCGTGCTTCTTACACTGGTTGCAGGCTTGGGTCATATGAGCTCAGGTAATGTCGATTTTCATTTATTGGGTTGGTTATTGGTTGGTTCTATTCCAGCGATTGTTGTCGGAACTTTGATCAGCTCACGTTTACCAGAAAAAGTGATTCGTAAAGTCTTAGGCATTACCTTGTTTGTTTTAGGCATGAATTTCATCATTAATCCAGTAAAATCAAAACCTGTTGAAAAACCAACAACTGCAATGTTGATCGCACCGACGGTGAATAGTCAGCAGGTTTAAATTAACTGCCCGATTCATCACTTTTTTTTCAGAGACTTATTGATCTTTTTTATAACATTTGAATGCTATATTCATGTTATATTCGGCTCACGAAACAACCTTTTGTATAATCAAACCAGTGACGGCAATGAATACTTTACAGTCAAATTCTATTACCCAAAACGACATTGATGACGTGAATGTAAAAAGCATTCAGCCTCTTGTTACTCCTGCAGAACTAAAAAAAGAGCTACCTCTGACTGAAACTGCCTATCAAACAGTCCTTAAGGGCCGTGAAACTGTACGTAATATTTTAGATGGAAATGACAAACGTCTTTTTGTTGTCATTGGTCCATGTTCAATTCACGACACAGTCGCTGCACATGATTATGCTGACCGTTTAAAAGTTTTAAGCGACAAAATCCAAGATACGATCTATGTCGTGATGCGTGTGTATTTTGAAAAACCACGTACCACTGTTGGTTGGAAAGGTCTAATTAATGACCCTGACATGAACGATTCTTTCAACATCGAAAAAGGCTTACGTATTGGTCGTAAACTTTTACTTGAATTGAATGAAAAAGGTTTGCCTTGTGCAACTGAAGCGCTCGATCCAAACTCACCACAGTACTACCAAGATCTTATTTCTTGGTCAGCGATTGGTGCGCGTACCACTGAAAGCCAAACACATCGTGAAATGTCTTCTGGGCTTTCTTCACCTGTGGGCTTTAAAAATGGTACAGATGGCGGTTTAACCGTTGCGACCAATGCCATGCAATCTGTTAAACATGGTCATAGCTTCTTGGGCTTAAGCGACCAAGGTCAAGTTTCAGTTATTCGTACCAGTGGTAACCCTTATGCACACGTTGTACTTCGTGGCGGCAACGGTAAACCAAACTACGACGCAGGTTCTGTTGCAGATGCCGAAGCGGCATTAGCCAAAGCAAAAGTTAGTGGCAAAATCATGATTGATACCAGTCATGCAAACTCAAACAAAGACCCGTACCTACAACCCCTTGTTCTGAAAAATATTACTGAACAAATCCTTGACGGAAACAAGTCAATCGTGGGTATTATGGTAGAAAGTCACTTAAAAGGTGGTCGTCAGGATATTCCTGCCAACTTATGTGACCTCGAATATGGTAAATCAGTGACTGATGGCTGTATCGATTGGGATACGACTGAAAAAGTTTTGTTAGAGATGCATGAAGCACTTAAAGACGTGTTACCGACACGCTAAGTGAATGAAAAACGCCATCTTCGAGATGGCGTTTTACTTTGAAGGATTATTTGTCAGATGAATGAAATCGAAAATGCGTTAAGTCACATTGAAAACTTCCAATATATACATGAACACTTATTAACGTCCGGTCAACCATCTCCTTCTGAGCTTCAAACGATCAAAGAATATGGTGTTTCAACGGTTATTAATTTAGCACTGACTGATGCATCCAATCATATCGAGCATGAAGACCGCATTTGCCTAGATCTAGGCCTGAACTATATCCAAGTTCCAATCTCTTGGGATACCCCTTCAGATGATCAATGCCTATTAGTACTTGATATGATTGACCATTTGGTTCAAGGTCAAACGGTTTGGCTACACTGTGCGAAAAACTTCCGTGTCAGCAGTTTGATGTATTTATATCGTCAATACTATATGGATGTTGATATGCCAAAGGCTCAAGATTTGATGCATCAAATTTGGGAACCCAATGAAACATGGACAGGTTTAATCCATGCGGTTGCCTTACAACTTCAAGGCCGTAAAGCAACTCAAGATTTACAACATGCACTGATCCATCCAGATCATTTTGCGTGAGAAATCAGTACTGTTGCAGTAGAAAGAATACCTTCTTGGCGACCAGTAAACCCTAATTTTTCGGTGGTGGTCGCTTTGATGCTAATTTGTGTAACTTCAACATCCATAACATCTGCGATACTTTGACGCATTTCTAAATTATGTTTTGCTAGTTTAGGGCGCTCACAAGCCACGGTAATATCAGCATTATTAAGTACATATCCACGATCTAAAATCAGTTGGTAGACGTGTTTTAAAAGTACTCGACTATCGGCACCTTTAAATTTTGGATCTGTATCTGGAAAATGCTGACCAATATCTCCAAGTGCCAAAGCTCCTAATAATGCATCACAAAGCGCATGCAATACCACATCACCATCTGAATGTGCTTTGAGTCCATGTGTATGTGGAATTTGAACACCAGCAAGCGTTACAAAGTCACCTTCTTCAAATGCATGCACATCCATGCCCTGACCGATACGAATTTGAGCTATCATGCTTGAGTTCCTTGAGAAAATAATGATTGAAATCTTGTATTCACGCTTTCTATTTCGCTATAGTGTGGGCAAGCGCAACATAGTGAAAGTATAAGCGATCATGCTGTTGAAAACTGAAATAAATATCATCAAAAAATTCGGACTGGTTCTGCTAATAGGTTCTGGCCTAGCGACGTTTACGCATGCAGAAAAAATTAACTGCGATCATGCCAATACTCAGGCAAAAAAAAATTACTGTTCTAACGGTTTTGAAGAACAACGTGAAAAGCTAGATGGGCTTTTTTTAACAGCGCAGTTGATTACTGATGCCCCTGTACGCTTGCTGATAGATACGCAAAAATTATGGTACA
The DNA here is from genome assembly GCF_013417925.1 of Acinetobacter sp. YH12218. NCBI lineage: Bacteria > Pseudomonadati > Pseudomonadota > Gammaproteobacteria > Moraxellales > Moraxellaceae > Acinetobacter > Acinetobacter sp. YH12218. The sequence continues at coordinate 14,085 of NZ_VPDB01000039.1, read as the reverse complement.
GCCGAGTTCAGCAATGCAAAAACTTGGAGTGTTTCAAACAACAGTTTGAACTTCGCCATGAAGATTTGAATATTTATACCTCGATGAACCAAAGTTTAACGCAGCATTATCTTAAATTTGAAAATGGTCATTTTGCGACATCACCTGTACATTTAAAGGTACATCAACTGGGCAAAGACAGCATCAAAATTGAAGGCATTGCCTATCGTAATCCGAACAATCGAGTTGAAACACAAACCATTCCATTTTTAGCTTACACAACACCCGAACAAAAAAATCAAATCACCGATAATGAACACGACTGCAAATATCAGTTCAATTACAGTAAAGCCTTACTCTCAGTAAAAACCGAACAAAAAGGCTGTGAACGTTTTGCAGGGATTTATCGTTTATATGATTAAGATCAAATTCGAATGACTTAGAAAAATACAAAAAAGCCTCAACATTGAGGCTTTTTTGATGTCTACAATATGTCAGTTAAATCGGATGTGTTTGCTGCACTTGCTGGCTGATCATTGCAGCTGTTGCCGCAGATAAAGTCCATCCAAGGTGACCATGCCCTGTATTATAGAAAATATGATCTCGCTTACCAGCATGTACCACTGGCATCATATTGGGCATCATTGGTCGTAAACCCGCCCATGGCACCACATGTTCTGTTGATAGATTAAAATTACGATTTGACCAATCAATTAAAGGCTGAATGCGATCGGCACGAATATCTCGGTTATAGCCATTAAACTCTGCCGTGCCTGCAACACGTAGTCGATTTGCACCTAAGCGTGAAGTCACAATTTTGGCACTTTCATCCAACAGACTTACCCAAGGCGCATTGGCCTGACTTTGTTCATCATTTAAATTAATGGTGATTGAATATCCTTTGACTGGATACACATTTACGCGATCACCGAGTTTATGTGCAAGTTCATAACTACCTACGCCACCACAGACCACTACAGCATCTGCCTCAAGAATGGTATCTGCATCAGGATTTTCCATATTTTCATCACTGGCTTTTAAACGAACATTGACACCTTTTGTATGATGCTCAAAGTCAGTCACCTCAAAACCCCACATATATTTCACATTAAAGCGTTCCGTTGCTTTGGCAAGCTGCGTCGTAAATTTGTGGATGTCGCCCGTGGCATCCCCCGGACAATAAAAACCACCATAGTATTCACCTGTCAGACTAGGCTCAATATCACGGATTTCAGCTAATGTCACAGGATGACGCTCTAAACCACCCTCACAGAGCATATTATTAACTTGAGTCGCCACTTCATAATCATGTTGATTATGAAAAAAATGTAAAATGCCGCGTTTTTCTAAATCAAACTGTAAGTTTTCATGCTCAGCTATTTCAAATAAACGCTGACGTGCCATCAATGCGAGACGTACAGTCTCGTGAGTATTTTCACGATAATCTTTAATATGTCCCATAAACTCAAAGAGCCATGAATATTTGTGTAGATTAAAACTTGGATTTAATAATAATGGCGCGGTTTTTTGTGACATCCATTTGATGCCTTTCACCACCGTTGCTTTTTGGTTCCAGACTTCAGCATTACACGCTGATAATTGACCACCATTGGCAAACGACGTTTCCATCGCAGGATAAAGATGTTTATCGACCACAGTAACACGATAACCGAGTAATCCGAGTTCGTAAGCTGTCGTTACCCCAGTAATACCTGCACCAATCACAACAATATGACACATATAGGCTCCTTGGAAATTATATTTCCTATGTTCGCCCCATCTGTCATTGGTACCTGAGAGCTTTGGTTCCTTGCGAAGCAATGTGAACCTTCCCCTTCGGTGAGTAGATCCGGCCTACTTCTCTCCAGATTTTTTATATGATTACAGTCCTTTTGCCTGAGAGTTTCCTGGGGGAACTTGCTCCTTCGGCGAGCACGATCTGTGCTTCTCTCCTGCAATCATCCATTCGTTTTTATTCGGCATTCATCTTGGTATTGCCTTAGTTAGATATGAGCAATATTTGTACCAAATCTCAAGTCCTATTTGGGTCAATATTGTTAAATATTATTTTTTTATCAATTTAAGTTGTTAGTCTATAAATTTAAAATCATTTTTTTCTACACCTAAATACTTCATCTTTAAAATAAAGGTTTAAAATATTAAATGAAATTTATAACTAGAAAGATTGAAGTTTTATGTCGGATTCTACCCTTTTCTCTTGCTTTGCATCTGTGATCAAAACACATTCTATTGAAGAATTAACCCAAAGTGATTTACTCCTTCTTAAGACTCTGGGGCCTGTTCAAAGTTTTTATGCACCATTCGAGGCTATAAATCATGATGCAAAAGTGGTCATCGTCGGCATCTGCCCAGGCCGACAACAATGGCGTAATTCATTAATCGCAGCAAAGGTCGGCTTAGAACAGCAAGTATCTGAGGAAAACATTCTTAAACTTGCCAAGAATAGTGGCGCTTTTAGCGGCCCTATTCGTAAAAATTTAACTCAACTGCTAGATCATATTGGATTACAGAATCAATTAGGCATACAGACCACTGCTGAGCTATTTAGCAATCATCAAGATATAGTGCAAATGTGCTCGGTTTTACAGCAATGCATTTTGGTCAATGGAAAAAATTATGCTGGCTCAACACCCGCAATGCTAAAAAATGAATTATTAAAACAACATATTGATGATTATTTTATTCCTATGGTCCAACAGCTTCCTAACGCAATTTATATCCCGCTAGGCAAAGGTGTAGATGAGGTTTTAAATTATGTAAGCAGCTTAGGCTATTTAAATGATCAACAGATTCTAGCTGGACTTCCCCATCCATCAGGTGCAAATGCTGAACGGATCAAATATTTTTTAGGTGAAAAACCACGTGACCAATTATCTCGACAAACCAATCCCGAGCAGATAGATAGCGCAAAATCACAGATCCTGCTTAAATTATCCAATCTTCTATGAAGTTCGCTTAACATCATTGAAAAATATTATTTATTTGAATATCCACTACTTATATCAAAGCAGTGCTCGAACAAAACTAGAAAAGTGTGATGTATTTTACTTTTTTGTTTTTTCTGTGTGAATATGCGCCAAAATAAATATTGCTCATAAAAATAACGCTAACATGGAAATACGCATGAAAAATTATTTAGTTCTAGGATTTACACTCCTACTATTCACGGGTTGTATTACCGTACCTAAAAATAAACCTGAAACAAGAACCTTGAAGCTAAAAGGTGTGAATACCGTTGAAAACAGCAAAGTGATCCAACGAACCATTACTCGAGGTCAGTTACTATGTGAAGCTGGGCAAAAATGTCCTGAACTTGCAATTGATTGGCATAAAAACAAAGGTGAGTATGCACTTTCACTACATTCTTATGATCAACTGCAGCTTGATATGAGTGAAATATCTTTTGTGATTGACGGCAAAGTATTGTCTTATCCTGCAATAGGTTAAACAAATTATCGTCGCTTAGATAATTCAAATGTGATTGATTCTTCTAATACCGTGATGATCCCAGATGCTGTGCTTAAACAATTTCGGGACGCAAAAAATATTGCTGTGATTATGAATACCAACCAAGGTGAAATCGCACACTATATGTAAAAAAACCAAAAATCTTCAGATGTCTATCGTCTATTTTTACGTGCTTATTCTTAAGACCAAATAGTCTAAAATAAAAATCCCAGAAGTTAGTCTATGTCTTCTTTTGGGATTTTTTATTCATCTCGCTTTATAAATTGATCAAATGCATCACATGGTCGTTATTTTATTCGTTTAATTAATTGTTTAATTGTCAGTTCACAAATCGGTTGACCTACCTCTAGATGAAGAGGATAGGCTTGATTTTCATTTGTTAGCTTATAGCCACGCCGTTGATAATATTTTATTAATTCTAAACGCTGATCAATCACATACATGACAAATTCTTCAACATTGGGTTCAATCAACATCGCTTGCTGTTCTGCAAATTGCAATAATTTTTTTCCTAATCACTGAGCTTGCTCATCTGGGTGAATTGCAAAATGACCAATTTCACAGCTCATTCCCTGCATTTGAATACCAATACACCCCATGATCTGAGTATTTTACGATTCCATCACATATAGATGAAAATCCTTTTTTTGTAAGAGTTGACTGAGTTGAGAGACATTTATTCGATTGCCTCGAACAATATGATGTTCCGTGGTCCAGCTCTTGGGATGATTCTCTCGATAGGCTGTATTCATTAAGCTTTCGAGCTGCTGAATATCGTCAAGTAAAGCTTTTCGTATATTCATATTTTTATCTATTTATTTTCATAGGCCTATTTTACTGAAATAAAAAAACCAGACAATTGTCTGGTTTTTTTAAAGCAATGTGCTCATCAGTGTGACTTGCTAACGCTATTCACCAACAGCATCGGAACAAAAAGCAGTGCTTTGTTATTTATCCACTGTGACGCGCTAACGTTACTCACCATACCGCGTTCGGAACAAAGCAACGCTTTGTTATTTATCCACTGTGACTTGCTAACGCTATTCACTAACCGCGTTCGGAACAAAGCAACGCTTTGTTATTTATCCACTGTGACTCGCTAACGCTACTCACCAACCGCGTTCGGAACAAAACAGCGCTTTGTTATTTATCCAATGTGACTCGCTAACGCTACTCACCAACCGCGTTCGGAACAAAGCAGCGCTTTGTTTCCTCACTTGGGTTCAATTGGGGCAAATGGAGCGACAACATCCGCATTTTGTGCACGGTTACGCATGAAGTGATCCATGAGCACAATTGCTAACATCGCCTCTGCAATTGGTGTCGCACGAACACCGACACAAGGATCATGGCGACCTTTGGTCAACACATCTGTATCTTCACGATTAATCGTAATGGTTTTACCCGGCGTAGTAATGGATGCTGTTGGTTTTAAAGCAATCGCAACACGAATGTCTTGACCACTCGAAATACCGCCCAAAATGCCGCCAGCATGGTTTGCCAAGAAACCATCCGTAGTTAACTCATCACGGGTTTCATGACCAAACTGCTCGGCAACACCAAAGCCATCACCAATTTCCACACCTTTTACGGCATTGATGGACATCATGGCATGTGCAATATCTGCATCTAAACGATCAAATACAGGCTCGCCCCAACCTACTGGCACTTGCGTCGCAATAATTTCCAGTTTGGCGCCACAGCTCGTTCCTTGTTCACGAAGTGACGTTACAAGAGCTTCAAAACGTGGGACAGCATCTGCATCACCACAGAAAAATGGGTTATTTGGAACTTCATTCCAGTCCAATTTCTGTGCTTTTTCGGTACCAATTTGGGTTACATGACCACGAATTTCGATGCCGAATTTCTCAAACAAGAATTTTTTAGCAATCGCACCCGCAGCAACACGCATCGCAGTTTCACGAGCACTCGAACGGCCACCACCACGGTAATCACGAAAACCATACTTATGTGTATACGTATAGTCTGCATGACCCGGACGGAAGGTTTGCGCGATGTTGCCATAATCTTTTGATTTTTGATCTGTGTTACGGATCAATAGACCAATCGATGTACCGGTCGTTTTGCCTTCAAATACGCCTGAAATAATTTCAACTTCATCGGGTTCTTTACGCTGAGTTGCAAACTTAGATGTGCCCGGCTTACGACGATCCAGATCCTTTTGCAAATCGGCTTCAGTCAGTTCAATACCCGGTGGAACCCCATCCACAATGGCCATCAGACCAACGCCATGAGATTCACCACAAGTCGTTACACGGAAGAGTTGCCCTATACTATTACCTGCCATGTCAAACGACTCCTTATGCTTGAACAGATTGAATAAATAAATCTCGGTATTCGCGGCATTGAGCAGCAGTCAATGCAAAGATACCTGTACCGCCTTTTTGGAATTGTAACCAGTAAAAATCAACGGTATTGAAGTTTTGGCGCATTGCCCATTCTGAGTTACCCACTTCGATCACAATTAAGCCATCTTCAGTCAGGTAATCTGCAGCTTGTGCCAACATTTTACGTACAAGATCCAAACCATCTTGACCCGCAGCAAGCGCCATTTCAGGTTCATGGTGGAATTCTTCTGGTAAATCTGCCATGTCTTCAGCATCCACATACGGTGGATTCGACACGATTAAATCATATTGATTTTCTGCTGGAATTTTGGCGAATAAATCAGACTCAAGTAAAGCCACTTGATATTGTTTATTGTGGTGTTCACAGTTAATTTGCGCCACTTCAAGTGCATCTTTAGATAAATCTGTTGCATCAACTTCAGCATCTGGGAATGCATAAGCTAAAGCAATCGCGATACAACCTGAACCCGTACACATATCTAAAATGCGCTGAGGAGTTTTTGGACTGGCATTTTCAGGTAGATTATTAACCGCAGCACCCATTTCGCCATTTTCACCTAAGCAATATGGCGCAAAACGGTTTTCAATTAACTCTGCAATTGGAGAACGTGGAATCAGTACACGTTCATCGACATAAAATGGCTTACCAAAGAAATATGACAAGTTTAGTAAATAAGACGTCGGAACTTTTTCATTAATACGACGTTCTAACAATGCTAAAAATTCTGCAACTTCACTTGGCAATAATTTCGCATCTAAGATTTCCGCATCTGCATTCCAATCTAGAGATAACGTTTGTAAAACCAATGCTGAGCTTTCAGCAAAATAGTCTTCTGTACCTTGTCCTAAGTGGGCATCATATTGACGTAAAGCTGTTACCCCAAAGCGGATATAATCACGAATTGTTGATAGGTTTTCAGCTGCTTCCTGTAAATGTTCAGGGCTAATAGTCGGTCGATCCACTTAAGGCGTCTCCAATTCATAATTTTTTAAACGCCCTATGATACCTTGTTTTAATGCTATTTATAATAAAAATACGGCATTATTCACCGCTTGAAAGCATTTCATAACCGTATATATGAGGTCTGATACATTCGCTGAAATGAAATGTGTACTTTATGCCTTTCAGCATTCTATAAAATCTAATTAGATGAAAATTACGAATAAAAACCAATTCAAGCTCAATTGTTTAGCAATTTGTACTTGATCCTAAGCTTTATTTTCTTAAAATCATCCCCATACAAACAGTTAAATTTTAAATGCGGAGCTCCAATGAGCTATAAGCACAATAACCTCATGGCTATGCGTCAAAGCTATTGGGAAGACACTCAGTCTTTAAACGTGCAAACTGAAAAGGCATTTTTTCAGCAACTGCTGATCGAACATCAAGTTTTCCCTGATGCGAGTCTAGAAAACGCACGTACCCTATTTTTTAGCTTACCGAGCATTATTATTGTCAAAGGTTATGCTGCCGGATTTAAAGACGAATCTGTCCAACATCTTATTCATCAACATATTGAAGAACATAAAGCCGCATTGATGCAAAACGATACGGTAAAAATCAAATATCGTTTATAGTTTTCTTTTCCAATGTGCCTGTCTACGTGGCATCTTGCTTAAGTTTGCAAATGCTTACTGCATATTCAGTAAGTTGAACTATTTTAATACGTTAAGAAACGTTAAAATTAGCTACAATGTATTTTTCTGCGAATTGCTGATTAAAGGATTTAATTTACATGTCAGATCAGAACGATAAGCTCAAACACTTGAAAACGTCTTCTATGGATCGACGCTTATCTATCGCAAAGGCATCGCTACTTGCGGGAACTCGTTGGGCAGCATCAAACGCCACTTCTATTTTTTCGAGTGAAGAAGAAAAAGAGAAAAAGCGTAAAAAAGCCATGAAAGATCAGGCTGAATATCTCGTCGCAGAAATTGGTAAATTAAAAGGTTCAATTGTAAAAATTGGGCAAATGATGGCGTTGTATGGTGAACATTTTCTACCTGAAGAAATCACCCAAGCCCTCAATACCCTTAACAATCAAACAGTCGCATTGGCATGGCCAGCCATCAAAGTCCAATTACAAAATCAACTTGGCTCAAAACTTGATGATCTCGTGATTGATCATGAGCCGCTTGGTACAGCATCTTTGGCACAAGTTCATCGTGCAAAACGTAAATCTGATGGTTTAGAACTGGTATTAAAAATCCAGTATCCAGGTGTGGCAGATGCCATCGATTCGGATATGAATCTATTCAAAAACATGCTCAAACTGACACGAATGGTTCCTCAAACCCGTGAATTTGATCAGTGGTTTGATGAAGTTCGTGAAATGATGCATCGTGAAGTAAATTATAAAATTGAAGCAGATACCACTCGCCGTTTTGCAGCACGCTTAAAAGAAGACCCACGCTATATCGTGCCGCAAATCATTGAAAGTTATTCAACACCTCAAGTACTGTGTATGACTTTTGAACGTGGTGTACCGATTAACAGCCCAGTAATGCTGTCACTTCCTCAAGAGCGCCGTAACGCCTTAGGTGAAGCATCACTTGAAATTGCCGTACGCGAAATTTTTGAATGGGGTGAAATGCAAACCGACCCTAACTTCGGAAACTATTTGGTGCGTTTGGGCAATGGTGCGGATGTACCAGATAAAATCGTACTCCTCGACTTTGGTGCGATCCGTCAGTTTGATGAGCATCTATTAGGCGTTGCGCGTAATTTGATTACCGCGGGTTACCATCACAGCTCTGAGCAAATGGTCAAAGCGATGACAGGTTATGAGTTCTTTGATGGTATTCCACAAAGTATTAAACCTGATATGGCTAAAGTCTTTTTGTTAGCGACAGAGGCATTTAGTAGCACTGAAAATAACCCAAACATCCCTGCTGGTGTTATGGACGAACAACAACGCTATGACTGGAAAAAAAGCCAATTACATAGCCGTGTGATGCAACAAGCGTCAAAATCGATGGCATCTCGCTATTTCTCAGTTCCACCTAAAGAGTTTATGTTTATTAGCCGTAAATTTATCGGTGCATATACCTTTATGACCGTCATTGAAGCAAAAACCAATGTTCGTCGTATGATTCAAAAATATCAATAATCATTCAATACAGACCTTAAAACTTGGCTGACTCAAATGTCAGCCAAGTCAATTTTAAAATAACAATACTTTTAAGCCTTTTTACTTTTCTATTCTTAATTAATTATTTAGCTATCGAATCCCACCTAATCTCGCCGTTTATCTTTGACAATCATGCATGTCATTTATGACATGGTTTTTCTATCTTTGGCATGTCAGCATTAAATAAGAACAACGCAAATGGAAAACAACAATGACCAATATGGTAAACAAGGCACAAGGATTTGGACTCTCACTTTTAACAAAAATTGCCGGAAGTGATGTACTCGATCAGTTTAAACTGCGCAAATTTGTTGAAAAATCTTTGTATCAAAGCTCAAAAGCTGGTTTTAAAACCCTGAGCCAGACACAAAAAGCATTTCAGACCAACAAAGGTGTGCATAAGCAACGTTTGCCAAATCAACAAAAATCATTATTTGATTTAAACCTGACTGAAGAACAGCAAATGACTGCTGATGCGATGCAGCAGTTTGCCACAGAAGTTTTGTATCCACTTGCTCATCAAGCCGATCAAGAGGAAAAATTTCCTGAAGCGTTATCGCAACATATCCAAGATCTAGGTCTAAATTATTATGCCTTACCTGAAGATTTGGGTGGCGTTGCAGCAGAAAAAAACATCATTAGCAATATCTTAATTGCGGAACAATTGGCTGAAGGTGACTTTAGTTTAACAGCAGGTTTACTGTCGACATTTAGCTGTATCAATGCCATCACCCAATGGGGTTCAGAATCTGTTCAAGCAACCTATTTAGCGACATTTGCAGATGATTCAACCCTCCGTGCAAGCTTTGCAGTTCAAGAGGCAACGGCGGCATTTAATCCCTATCAACTTAAAACGCAGGCGATTGCTGATGGCCAGCAGTATAAAATCAGTGGGGAGAAAACCTTAGTCCTTTTAGGTGAACAGGCAGATGTGCTGTTAGTGAGTGCCATGCTCAATGGACAGCCTGAAGTTTTTATTGTGCAACGCGACCAGAGCATTAGCGCAAAAAAAACACCTGCTATGGGTTTGAAAGCCACTGAAACGGTAACTTTAAAATTTGATCAGACCCCTGCCCAACGCTTAGGAGATCAAGATTTCAATTACACCTCATTTATCGATCTTGGCAATTTAATGTGGTGTGCCATGGCTGTTGGTACCGCAACTGCAGTCAAGAAATATTGCATTCAATATGCAAACGAACGTACAGCTTTTGGGGAGCCAATTTCGCACCGTCAAAGTGTGGCATTTATGATTGCAGATATGGCAATCGAAATTGATGCCATGCATATGCTCATCCTAAACGCAGCAAATCTAGCCGAAGCTGGCAAGCCCTTTCATCGTGAAGCCTATTTAGCTCGCGTGCTATGTGCTGAAAAATCGATGAAAATTGGGACTGATGGCGTGCAAATATTAGGTGGTCATGGCTTTACCAAAGAACATCCTGTAGAACGTTGGTATCGAGACTTACGTGCCACAGCGATTCTTCAATCTGGCTTACATGCTTAATTCAGCAAAATAAAAAACAAGGAAATGTCCATGAACTTACAAAATCCGAAAAAATTTAAATTGCTGATCGACCAAGCCCATGAAGTTGCTTTAAATGTTCTACGTCCTATTTCACGTAAATATGACAAAGCCGAACATGCCTATCCTAAAGAATTAGATATGTTATCTTCCCTCGTTGACGGTATGAATGATGGCGGTGATGGCATGAATGCAGGTGCCGCCGTCAATAAACGTGGCGACACAGACACGGGAAATAAAAACGGTGTCAATATGTCGACAGCCCTCAGTATCATCGAGATGTGCTATGGAGATACAGGCCTGTTGCTCAGCATGCCTCGCCAAGGGCTTGGAAACTCGGCTATTGCAGCAGTAGCCAATGATGAACAACTAGAGCGCTTAAAAGGAACTTGGGCCGCTATGGCTATTACGGAACCGAATTGCGGCTCTGATTCAGCAGCAATTCGGACAACAGCGACGAAAGATGGCGATGAATACATCCTCAATGGTGAAAAAATCTTTGTCACCTCGGGCGAACGTGCTGATTCAGTGGTGGTTTGGGCAACACTAGATAAAAAATTAGGTCGAGCCGCGATTAAATCCTTTGTTGTTGAAAAAGGTACACCAGGAATGACTGTAGAACGCCTAGAACATAAATTGGGTATTAAAGCTTCTGATACTGCTGCCATTAGTTTTGTAGATTGTCGTGTCCCTGCTGCAAACTTATTAGGCAATGCTGAAATTGATGTAGCAAAGGGTTTTGCTGGGGTTATGGAAACTTTTGATAATACTCGCCCACTCGTTGCTGCGATGGCTATAGGCTGTGCAAAGGCATCTTTAGAGCGAATTAAAGAAATCTTTAAAGATGAACTAGATGAGCAGTATTCAACACCGATCTTACAAAGCTCGAATATTGCTGCACAAATCTACCGTATGGAAGCAGACTGGGAAGCAGGACGTCTACTCATGCTCAAAGCCGCATGGATGGCCGACAACAAAAAACCTAACTCACGTGAAGCATCCATCGCTAAAGCAAAAGCAGGCCGTGTAGGTAATGAAATCACGTTAAAGTGTGTAGAGCTCGCAGCGGCTGTCGGTTATAACGAAGATGAATTATTGGAAAAATGGGCACGTGATTCAAAAATCCTCGATATATTTGAAGGCACACAGCAAATTCAACAATTAATCGTTGCACGTCGTGAACTGGGTAAAAGTTCAAGCGAATTAAAATAATTTTTTGCTTGAGTAATTTTAAACTTAGAGATGGATTTTTTTATAGGATCAGTCTATAAACAATCCATCTTTTTGTTTTTCGATGATTATGTTTCAAATCCGACCACTTCAAATTGAAGATAATGCAAGCATTGCCAATGTCATTCGCACAGTTTCCAAAGAATTTGGATTAGCACCTGAATCAGGATTTGCCGTTGCAGATCCAATTTTAGATGATTTATATCAAGTTTATGCGCAAGCAAATGCACAATATTGGGTTATTGAAAATCCACACGGTACAATTTTAGGTGGTGGCGGCCTTTCTCCTTTAGCTGGAGATTCAAGCATTTTAGAAATCCAAAAAATGTATTTTATGCCTGAATTACGTGGTCATGGCTTAGCCAAAGATATTTTAGAACTTTGTTTTCAATTCGCCAAAGATCATAATTTTAAAGCGTGTTATTTAGAAACTACACATACACTTGGACAAGCGGTAAAACTCTATGAAAAAGTAGGATTTCAACATTTACAAGCTCCCAAGGGCAATACAGGTCATAGCCAAGCATGCGAAATTTGGATGCTTAAAACACTTTAATTTATACTTAGATTCCATTCATACCTCTGAAAAAAGTTATAGCTTTTTCAAATAGGGATATTTCATGAGTGGATATTCTAGTTTTTTATAACTAAAGTTCTCGGGATTTGAATATCCCCACAATCTTAATAAGTACCATGTCAAGAGAGAAATACTGACACAAGTAATGCTATCTGTTTTTCTCTCTTCACTTAAATAATTATGTAATTTGAGTACATTTCCATCAATTCTTACAATTTCACTGTACAGAGCATCTTAAGAAAATATTGACCTCTAAGTCTCCAGTTCATACTATCGCTTTAGAAATTACACTTAGCCACGATTATTTTAAAGTGAACATAAATGCAGAATGTACTGAATAAAACTTGCCTTTCAACTCGTCTTTCGTCGCTCCTAAGCGCTCACAGCTTAAAGTTTTCAACTGTTATTATATCTGTAACCCTGATTTCTGGATGTTCATCACTAGGTGGTGGCTCTGTAGAAAAACGTGCAGTTAAACTTTCATCAGGGATCCAAAAGGCCTATTCAGTCAATCCTGAAACTGCAAATCGAGTGTCACCCTACATTGTGCAAACTGCCGATCAATACAACTTAGATCCTTTACTACTGGCTGCCGTTATTCGCCAAGAATCAACTTTCCGCCCTTATGTCAGTTCTCCTGCAGGTGCAGTCGGTTTAACTCAGGTGATGCCACGTTATTGGCAAGCAACATGCCCTGGGGATTTATATGACGAATTAACCAATATTAATTGTGGGTCATTTATTTTAACTAAATATAAAAATGCCGCTGGCAGCATGCCAAAAGCTTTAGCCTACTATAATGTCGGACCTACCGCTTATAACACCAATCGAAAAATGAAAAAACAAGGCAAACGTTATGCAAAACAAGTGAAGCAACATCAAAATAATTTAAAAAGTTCCTTATAATTTCTAAAAATTTAATCTTTTATTTAACCATATAGACCTAACTAAGCTTAAGAGGATAAATTTTGTTAGGTCTAATCTCTTCAATTATTTCATAGATTGACGCATTTTATCTTCATCAAAATATTGCGCAAATGATGCAATACGTTTTTCAACAATTGGATTTTTCATCAGATTTTCAGCTGCACGATTTCCCAATAGTTCAAATGCTTTACCTAGAGCATTTGTTCCTTCATTTTCTGTAACAGCTTTGATTTCAGCATTACAACGTTTAGTAAATAAATCTTGAAATAGAATAGCCATATTTTTATCAATTTTTTGTATCTCAACTGGCGTTACTTTACTATATTTAGAAATTTCTGGATGTGCTGAAAATGCCAAATAAATCCAAGCTGTTAAGTTCTGACTCTCTTTTGCTGAAATTTTATTTACCAAACATTCACTTAGTTTACCCTGATACACACCGGCTGTAGTATTGAAAGAAACAAATGCAAATAAAACTGTAGCTAATAATTTTTTTAAAAACATCTTAAATACCCTATATATTATTAAAGAGACAAACGATTTTATTATATTGATTTATTACACATTTTCATTAGCAAAACATTTTAAATGATATAAAAGAGTTCTAGACGAGTTTATTGTTGATCGGCCTTATTCTTTTTAAATATCTATCATTTCCCTGTTTTTTCTTCTGCTTTTCTTATTATTTTTTTCCCTTTTTTCACCACACATAAAAAAACACCCCCTTCGCATTGAAGGGGGTGTTTCGAATAATGAGCTGGCGATGACTTACTCTCACATGGGTAACCCCACACTACCATCAGCGCTAAGAGGTTTCACTTCTGAGTTCGGGAAGGGATCAGGTGGTTCACTCTTGCT
>NZ_VPDB01000038.1:0-32527 GCF_013417925.1 Acinetobacter sp. YH12218 | reverse complement strand
GTTCAAATGGCTATTCTACGTTTGATTGGTTTTGGAAAAAAAGAAGAATTTAAGAAAGTGCTAGCAATTTTAAGAAAGAAAAAGCCTGATAGGACAAGGATCCTATGAAATTTGTCGTGTACAGAGAAATTTTAATTTAGATTAAAATCTTCATAAAGAAAGACTGTTTTACATAATTAAAATTGAAATTGAATCAACCTAATCTTTTAAATAAAAAACCACTCTTCACAATATAAAAAAAATTAAACACTTAAGCAACAAAAACCTGAAAAACATAGTCAGCAACGTAAAAATTCAATTGCTTTTAATTAGTTATATTTAAAAAAGACGATTAAAATTATCCTATTTAATTAATCATTAATATGTCAAAAATTAATACCTCTCATGCTTATCTCTTAACCCTTATACAAATAAATTTTAGTTTAGCAACGACACAATACCTTAAAAGTATAAAAAGAAACCTGGCGAATTCAAACTAAAGATTACTACTGTAATCTTTAGTTACGTAAGTGTCCGCTAGCGAATCCATTTAAATACAAGCTAGTACAATTAAAGAATTAACAAATCTTTCTCGATGTCACTTTCCGCACTCATTTCAGATTCGTCATCTACCCACACTTTGTGTTCTACATCTTGAGTTAAGCTACTCATTCCATGTGTAGGTTTTATACCCATTGCATCAAGTTTTTCCTTTAATGACATAATCATATTTTCACGTTCAATGGACCAACTCGATGCAAAGCATCTCCAGAATGTCCATCCTGCGCGTTCTAAAGCACGTTGACGAGTCATGTCATCATGCCATTGTTCTGGCCCATGATAGCTATCACCATCACATTCAACAGCCAAACGCTGATCACCATCTGACTCAACGACTAAATCGATTCGATAGCTTCCAACCTTAACCTGTGGAGTAACTGTGTAACCCATTTCATGAAGTGTCGTAAATACAGATTTTTCAAACTCTGATTCACACAAGTCTAATTTTGCTTCAAATGATGCTTTTTTATCTTCTTGCAAATCATAAAAATGATTGAGTAAATTCAGCCTTAGATCTTTTGGAGATATATGATCACGACTCACGGAATGGACGAGATACATCCGTTCACGAGCACGGCTTGCAGCTACGTTGAATCTCTGTTCATGATCGGATCGACTCAAAGCATGACAATTCTGAGGATCTGCTACCATAGATAAGAAAATAATATCTCTTTCTGCACCCTGAAATGCTGAAGCATCCCCACAAGCAAATTGAACTTGGGTAAGAGTACCTGCACCAAATTCATTCAAAGCTTCTGATTGAATGAACTCAGCCTGCGCCGGTCCCAACAATGAGATCACACCGATTGATCTATTCGTGTATCGTTCATCTTTAAGAAGAAGTTTCATTTCCTCAATAATTGCTTTCGCTTCTATTCGATTAATATGTTTGCTATTTTTAGATTCTCTATACCCCTGCGGTGTATAAATTGCGACTAAAGCTGGACTTAACTGCTCAGATTTCTTCGATAATCGCATTGGCTTAATACGGTTACCATAAAAGTTTTTATTGCTGTAACTAATGATCGCAGGATGACAGCGGAAATGCTCTAGAAGCATCACACTTGACTCATAGATAGAAGAAGCCATGTCGTATAAAGACATATCTGGTGTTAAATATGCAGCATGTGGCTGACCATGTAGATAACGATTTCTCAATACATCAATTTGAGCACTTGCTAGACCGACATTACTCGGAGAAACTTGTTTATTATCCCCCACTACTAATAATTTTTTAGCACGCATTAAAACAGGTAATACGTCAATTGATGATTGTGATGCCTCATCCACAATCACTAAGTCAAAGAGGCCTAATTCAGCAGGCATAGATTCAGATACCTGAAGATGTGACATGACCCAGCAAGGAATAGCTGCTGTTGCCTCTTTAAGGGCTACTTGAGCATCTTTTCTATAACGTGGAGCATTCTTACCTGTCCCTTTTCCATAGTGTTGTACAGCAATTTTATAACGCTGTAATGCAACTAAAATTTTGTCTGAGGCATTTTCCTTTAATGCCAGCCATGTCTTGTTTGCTGCCAATTGAGCGTAATTTTGAGATAGATTCTTCTCGTGAATACGACGGCGCTCATACAAATTTTCAATTTGACTTGTATTACTGATGGCCATTACAAAAATCTCAAGACGTTTCCATTCCCAAGCCTCTAGCAATGTATTACGTAATACAGGATCTTCAATTTCTTCAGCGTACGGAACTTCCAGAATATGTTTACTAAGAATCAAAGCATTTGTTTTACTCAATCTAATACTGGCGGATTTAACTCTTTCAAAATCTTCAGTTAGATCTTTTAAATGTGATAATTTTTTTAATAAATCAGCATACTCGCCAAGTTCACTTTCATGTAATGAATCGGAATCAATCTGAGATACAATTTTTTTTAACTGATTTGATATTTTATTACCAAACTCTGATAAATAAAGGATTTGATCAGCCAGTTGTTGTTGATAGACTTCTAAATTAAATATTTTTAACTTCTGCCCTAACAATTGAATCAACTCATCAATATTTTTAGGTAATCCGTAGAAATCAAAAGATTTAGCTCTCTTAAAAACTTTTAAATAATTCGCATTAAATTGATCCAAATATTTATTTTTTAAATCTAGGCATTTTTGGGTTCTACTGATGAGCTGCGTGAACTCTTTTAATATTTCATCGATATTACGATTATTTAACTCAATTAAAGGAATGTCTAATTGTGCGGCAATACTATTCCATTTGCTCATAAAGATATTAAGAGTCTGCTTTCTATCAAGATATTCTTTAAGTCTTTTCCATTCATCTGATGTATCAGGATATTTTCCAGAAACTTTAATCGACTTAAAAAGGTCTTGTAATTCAGCAGTACCAAAATGATACCAATTAAATGGCTTACCTGTATCAACAGCACGTTGAACAGCTTGATATTCTTTTGAGTTTGGTTGTATCTCAAAATTCAGCTCTATGGGATCAATTAGTAGCGTTTTCCTGTATTCCAATAAAGGCTGAACTTCTTGAATAAGGTTACTATAGATATCAAGTTCCATAGCCTTATCTTCTGCATTTATCTTCTTGAAATAGCTCAATAACCATGGTTCTGCATGATCAAGAACAAAGTTTAGATCTTCTAGATAAATCTTTAACCAATCTCTTAGCTCATTAATTTCTGATTCAGAAATAGTTTCCTTGAAACTATGTAGGTCATTTTGCTTTAAGAATTCCTCAATCTCATCTTTTTCTTTTAAGAACTCACTTAATTTCTTCAGGCTCGCCGAATCTAACAGCTTTTCAGGAGCTGGCAGAGGTCCATAATTTATGTATGGTAAGTTTATACCTATTTTCTTCCTTGAGTCTCTCAATTGAATCAACTCAATCTGGGAAAAAGGAAACTGGTCTTTTTCCTCCAAAGTTAATTGGTCGGTAAACCATTCGCAGGATGCTCTACTTTCTAATACCGTTTTCACGATATCCATAGGTAATTTTTTATTACCATCTACTTCAATATTTTGATAATGCTTTTCTGCAAAGTTATATATTTCTCGATCAATCAAAGCCATTTCATGATGGTTATGATCTATTTGATGTTTTAGAACTTCGATCGTTTTTCGAACTTCTGCAACATTCATTTGGGTAATTTTTTGCACAATCAAATCGATTGAAGATTCAAGCTGATTTTTACTTTCTTTGCTTGAACCAATGCGACTGACTACTAAAGGCTTTAATTCATCAGGAATCTTTTCATGTACTGTTTTAAGGACATGTGACTGCTGTGCAGTTACCAGTACTTTTTTACCATTCGCCAAATAGTGACAGATAATATTGGCAATACTATGTGTTTTGCCTGTACCTGGTGGACCTTGCACCACTACACCACTGCTGGTTAGCAGATTCTGAACAATAGTAATTTGTTCTTTGTTATAAGGCAGCGGGAAATAAAGCTCTTCAACTTTTGATCCGAATCCCTCAGTACCAGAACGCCCTCTAAAACTATAAGTCTCTTTTTGATTAATATCGCTTTTTAATTCTGTCACTAACGATAAAGGTTGTTCAGGTATAGCCACTGAAGGGTCATTAAGTTTAGTTTTTAATAACTCAATGTCATCGCTTAAAATAGAATTTCTTTTAGGACGACTAAACAATACTGATGTTAATGTCACCGCTAGATTTTTAGATGGTATAGCCCTATTTTCAGCCTCAACAATTGCTCCTTTTGAAAAAATATTCGCGACGAAGGCATTAACTAGATCAGAGTAAGTTTCCCCTTCAAATAGGCGTAATGAGCGACCATTATTTAAGTTTTCTTTTAAGGTTACTTTTACTTGTCCTGAAGTAGGCAGATCATCCTCTAATAAGATGGCATCCATTTCTATATTGGCACGTGTATCTTTGGCACCTACACGTATTAATCCATTTTTTTCTATCTCCATTTCTAACGGGATAGTAATAAGAGGATATGAGTAAGATTTTTGAGTCGTTGGAAGTACCCAGTCAACTAAGCCAAAGCCTGCAACAATTTCTTCACCATCACCTGTTCCACCTAAATTAATCGCTGTATTCCATGAGAATAACTTATCGTAAACAACAATAGATTTTTTAATCTCATCGTTATTTTGTTTCCAATCTTTCCAAATATTTTGATAACTTTCGAATTCTTTGAATAGCTTCTGAAGTATGTCAATTTTAGTAATCAAATCACATGTCACGCTACTGTAGGGCAAGCGGAATTGATGAACTTCTTTGAAAAATACAATCTTATTTAAACTAGAAAAGTTAACAGTGGGTTCTTTTTCGGCATCAAAATGAATATATGAAGAGAGTATTTCAGATGGTTTCGGCATCGATTGAAGCTGTAATCTTTCAATTTGAAACCACCAATCGTCATCATTCAGAATTTTTAAGCCACGAAGTTTTTCTAGATCATAAGAATAAAATCTATTACCACTCATTTCATATTGAATTTTTTGAGTATCCTCAGCTTGATGAGATACATAATCCAACAATTGAATCAGTTTATTTTTAACAATATCATTTAATTCAAGTTCAGAGTTCATCATTGGTCTTTCTAAATTTTTAACTGACGGGTTTATAGCTAAAGACCAGCAAAAGGCTTCATCTTGTGAAAATATATCTTGATTTTGATATAAAAAAGCATTCACTTCTTTCTTTTCAATACCAAGAGTTTTGGCAATTTCTCTAGCAGTAAGTTTGGGCTGTTTAACCAAAATAGCTGTTATTAAATCCTTCATGTGATTCATATTTCCTAATCATTTTAAAAGCTTTTCTCTTTAATTGATTTATACAGAATCAACTTAATCCACTCCCAGCCCCTTAAACACCGCATCCACCGGATCTGCATAGAAACTGGTCTGGAACTTGGTAAACAGTTCCACAGGAATCGTAGGGATATCTGCTGCACTACTCATTGGCAAAGCAACCTTCTTGGCACCAGCATCAAAAGCAACTTGCAGACATTCGGCAATACTTTCCACCGGAGTCACAGAGCCACCTAGACTCATATCACCCAGTACCACCATCTGACTTTGTACCGATCGTCCTAACAGGCCAGAAGCGAAAGCCACTAAACTTGGCAAGGCAAGATGGCTGAGCGGCCCGGTATTCTGTAATTCCACCACATGTAAGTGGAAGTCATGTTCCAGCACCTTACTACCACCCGAGATTCGAGATGCATTGGCCTTGAAGTAATCAAATGCGATCTTGACCTGCTCTTTGGCACTACTTGAATTCCATAAGCCAGATGTCGCCAATTTTCCTGAACCTTTGGTGACTTGCAGTTCTAAGCGGTATAACCCAGGCATGCCCTTATTACTCAGCCCGATGGTATACAGAAAGCCTGGTTTAGCAGGACCTTCGGGAATCAGTCCACCTCCACCCTGCTCTTTTACCGATACAAAATGTTCTTCTAAGGTATCATTATCGATGTAGCTGAAATGAACATCATAGAATTCCATACCACCAATTTTCTTCAGCTGTTCTTTGACCCGACGGCGCACCTGCAGTGCATATTCCAGGCATTGCCGTACATCTTCTTTGTTAAATTGACCATGTGGGTAGAGTAGCTTCATCAATCCAGAAACCGTCTTGCGAACGGCGATCACATCGCGCTGATTCAGGTTGTTACCGAGTTTGAAGTACTTCTCAATGGAATCTGCAAAGCTACGCTTGCGCATTTCGCGGAAGAATTCTGCAAGGTAGTCAACAATCAGACCATAACGGTTAGTGAAGAACTCCGGACGCATCTTGGGAATTTCCCAGCCTGGGATATAGGCATGAAAGCGATCAAAGAATGCTGAGTCGATCATTGCTTCAGGGAACGGCGCCAAGAGATGGCTGGTTTTAACCAGAGATTCAACGCTTTGGTTAATGTTACCCACAAAAACCATCGAAGCAGAGGCTTCCATCTGTTCCCGGCCACGCGCAAAAGATCCTGAGGCCATGTAGTCTTTCATGATCTGTACGCCATCTTTGTCCTTAAAGGAAATACCGGCAACTTCATCAAAGGCCACCACATCCCAAAGACCAACCAGACCAATACGGCGGCTACTCATGTTATAGAACAGGTTGGCGACAGTCGTTTGCCCACCAGAGACTAAAATACTATTCGGTGAACACTCTTTGTATATATGGCTTTTCCCGGTACCGCGTGGTCCCAGTTCACAGACGTTATAGTTATTTTCAACGAACGGAACCATACGCGCTAATAGGTGCCATTGCACGTCCTCTTTTAGCGAAGCCGGTTCCATGCCGATCGAACGAATTAAACTCTCGCGCCACTGATCAGTGCTTAATGCTGCTCTGCCACTGAAGAGTTCATCCATATTCATATTCGGCATTTGAATCGGCTTGAGTAAGCTCACCCCAAATGGAGAATTGGTTTGTCCTTCTTCAAAATAATAACTGAGCGTAGCAATGACCCAGATACCACCAACAAGTAATTTTTCATACTCTTTGACGATGCCTGCCGAGATTTCGGCATCTTTGATGCCCAGATTACTAAATGATGCTTCGTATTTGTCCTTACGCTCATTCAGCTTTACGGTCACCCGATCAATAACCTTATAACTGCCACGTTCACGAACCAGGGATTTCACCTTCTCAGCTTCATCAGGTCGTACATAGTTCTCTGCCAGTACGGTCTTTACGTTACGTAGTCCCTGTTCAATGATCTCTGGATCATCCGAGGCACAGTACATCCCCAGCAGGTATTCGAGTACATAGACAGGGACATTGGCCCCTTCTTTGATCAGTTTAGTCAGATCCTTACGTACCACCCGCCCGGCAAAGTGTTCATTCAGCAGCTGATCCAGTTCTTTATCGTTAGCAGATTCCATGTAGGCTACGCTCTATCGTTAATTCGTTATCAGAAGAAGTCATCGGTAAATGCCAGATCAATGGTGACCTTATAGCGCTGCATTTCGATATTCAGGTCTTTGTCCTTCAGTACCAGGAAGTAATCTTTCTTACGGTCAAAATCAGTACCGGACAATGACAGCCTGACCTGTTTAACCCGATCGGCAACAGAGTCGGTACTGCTATCAAAGGTCAAGGTTTCTTCACTAGATACTTTGATATCCCCATCATAAATGGCAATCGACAGGGTCACTGGCATGACCAGCTCACTGACAGCTTCAGTTTGCATCAAATCAAACTTCTGGATGTTATTGACCATTTTCAGCGTGGATTTGGTAGAAATGACCTCAACTTTACGCTTGGTCCGCTGTCCGGCCTTTTCACCACGCAGCTGTTTTACCGTTAGTACAGGCACCACGATTTCCTGAGGCATGATGCCACCATGCACGAAACGTGAACCTCCTACAAAATGGAAACGGTTCGCCCCTTTTGGAATCCAGAAATCAGTCGCAGATAATGTGCCTGCCGTGGCTTGGGTTGAACCTTTCCATGCTTCCTTGCTCTCTGGTAAACCATGCCCAATCACATAGCGTTTTTTGCTTTTCAATGTATTGGCAGGTTTTTCAGTCAAGCTTGAACGATCCGCAGATTCCAGTTTACTTTGCTGGAACAGGAAGCCATGGTCGGCTGTAATCAACAGGGTAGAAATATTGAAGTGCATTAAGATTTTGCGGCTGAGTTCGGTCAGCTCTTCAATAGCATGTTCTACCGCCATAAAGGTTTCTGATTCTGTCGAGGCACTGTCACCGCGTGCATCAATCACGTTGTGATAAACGTAAATCAGCTCATGATCTTTCAGCGCTTCACGGCCTTCATCACGCGACCAACCTTTTACCGTTTCAGCGGTAACCGCCAATCCATTATAGGCAGCCAGAATTTTGGATCGTGCTGCAGTCCCTTTGCTGGACTGCCCATCTACTAAAACATCATCCCCTGCGGCCTCTTTGTACTCCAAAGTCTGATGCGGCAACAACGAGGCCATGCCAAGTGTGGTGTAACTTGGTACAACACCCAGCTGTGAAGACAAGGTTGCTTCAGAATAACGCTTTTCATTGATACGATCACGCAACTCTACCGCAGCTTCATAGCGGAAAGCATCACTGATAATTACCACAATACGGCGTTTCGTTGCAGAATTGAGTAAGGGTCTGACGTGGGTATCGTAGAAGTTCTGCTGGTTTGGGATATCTGCCATTTTCCAGACATTCAAGCGTTGCTCAGCTTCAATCCGCTCTCCCCAGTTTCGTGCCAAGTGGTCAATAAACCAGTAGGAATAGCAATTTTCGACTTCTTCATCGAGTTTTTTCAGGATATCGACATGAGCGCGTTGAGAAGCAGCACTGTAGTGGCGATAGGCCATATCAAAGCGATACAACTCTTGCTCGTAGGCTTTATACAAGGCTTCACTCGAGTCGAAATAGAAACCGGCATCAAACTGCTGTCGCAGGCTAAACAGCTCAATCGCTGACTGCAACGCTGTATAGACGGTACGGTATTTACGTCGGGTTGCATCGTCCTTATGTTTGGACGCCCAATAACCATCCAGACGGGTAGAAATAATCGTTCTGAAATGTTCCAGTTCAGCTTTGGTTGCTGCAGGGATCTGGCTGGCCAGATCGACAATGATCTTTTGTTCAATCACTTCAAAAGTCATGACATCGAGCAGCTGCTCCAGATCAAAGGCCCCGACCTTTTCTTGGATCCGCAGTGCATTTGCCACGGTCTGGGAGAGTGTGTCGAAGGTTGGGTAGTATTTGGAGCTGTCTCTCCAGCGCGACAAAAAGGCTCTGGCTGTTGCACGGGAGCTGACGGATGACATCACCAGTTCTTGAGCCCATAGCGGTATATCGCCCAGACTTTCACAGAAACCTGTGCTCATCAAACGGATAAAGAACGTACCGAGCTTGAATGGTGCTTCCCCATTCAATTCTTCAACCGATGCTGGATAACCAATTTCCGCCTGTAATGCTGTGACTAAAGCTGGCACCAGTTGGAACTTTTCCAGTTCAGCAAAGGAGTCTGGATTGACTTCCAGAACCAGGTTCTGCTGTACCATTTCATCTGCCAGTGCCAGAACGATATGCATGAGTTCGGCACTGTCAGCCTTGACCACAGCTGCAATCATGGCCATATCCAGATTCTGTTCATCTGCATCAGGCTGGATATAGCGTTTCAATGTACTCAGACGGGCTTTGGCTTTAAGGAATTCTTCACGTTTGGCCAGATGTTCTCTTAGACTCTGCTGCTGTAAACCCAGCTCATTGAAAATAATCGAGAAACGATCGGCATAGAAGCTGCGAGAATATAGCTTGATGTCCAGTAACCAGTCTTTTTCGGTCTCAGGCTCAGGACTAGGGAAATACAGCAAGTATTTGCCCTGCTGATCCTCAAGTTCCAGTTTGAGCTTGATCTCCAGACTCGACTCTTCTGCCATATTCAAAATATGGACATCATTTAGCTCTAGGGCTTTGATTTCTTGAGTAAATGACTGTTCTGCATCGTACCAAAAGACGATTCGATGTTTTTCAGTGTAGAAAGCCTGTTCTAAGCCTTGTGTTATTTGGCTTAAATTCATTTACTTTCTCCTGCTGCACGGAATTCTTCATAAGTCTTATCCCAGTCAACTGTAGGATATGCCTCTTTTATACTTTTCAGAAAATCTTCTCCGTTTAAAGTATCAAAAGTCACATCTTTATAATTTACTTCTAACTGAATCTTTTTAATTAAAGATTCTGCAGTAGGAAAAGTGCTTTCTATCTCTGACTTAAGCCAATTGTTAATATCTTGTTCTGTTGGAACACCAAAAATTCCAAATAATTCATCTGGTGGATTTTCTAAAACCAGAGGCAAATAATAATTAACAATCATTTTTTGAGAATTTTTCAGTGTTTCATCTAAACTTTTTTTTATATCTTTTTGATGAGCTTCAATTTTCTTCTGTAGATCAGCTAATCTCTCTTTTAACGTTGGCAATGTGGCAACACGAATAATTCGTCCATGCTTTTTACCCAAAGACCGGGTAAGTTTTTCTCTAATGTGACGAAGTTCGTCATCTAAATCTTTAGAAGATATTTTGCTATTTTTATCAATTAAATCAAAGGTTGTTTTTAATCTACCCTCTAATTCCTTATTCATACCAATACGTTGAATTGATTTTGGAATATTCAATTTATGCCGCTGAATAGCAGCACCTGTTAAACTCAACTCTACATACTGAAAATGTGGCTGAAAAACCCGTACCTGACGGGCAATATCAAACTTTATTGGTGGTGCAGATCTCAGATTTTCCTGAATCTCTTTTAACTGTTGAATATTTAATTTTTCGGGCTGTATTTCTGTAACCAGTTCTTGGATATGTTTAATTTCCTGCTCTGTCTGTGCTTGTGCTAAAGCAATCGCTTTTGAAGCAGGTGATAGACGTGCCATCGCCTCTTTAATCTGATCAGGCATTAAACGCATGGCATTCAAAATTGGTGCTTCCGTTTGTTCTTTTTCTAAAAAAAGAGCCGTCGGCGTATAGCTAAAACCAACATCATCACTCACAATCAAACCATTTCTTAAGCCTGATATATGCTGAATCGTAATCCCATTATCTTGCAACAATTTTATCGCGTCTAAAGTGCCATATCCCATACGTAGGACATTTTCATCAATATCTAAAAAAACCGAGATGAGTTCAGGACCTATGTTTTTGGACAATGCGACAATTTCTATAGCCGTAATCTCCTGAATGCCTGGCGCCGCATAACAGAGAGACGTCTTGGTTTGAGCAATAATCTCACACAAAACTTCGGAATTAATATGCTGAAAAAATGCTTCTCTCATCATTTCTCCCCCGTCACAGCTTTCACTTCAGCCAACAAGTTCCCAAACTTGCCATAGTTCACTTTCACCCCATCATCTAGATCCAGTGAAATACGCTGATCGGCATAGTGACGCAGTTTTTCTTCAAAGGTACTCAGTTCAGCCTGTTGCTTATGCAAATCTTGCAGTTTTTTCTCGATACGTTTAATTTCAGCAGCTGAATCACTGTTTTCGATTTCACTTTGCAAAGAATTAACCATAGCCGCCATTTTTGAAATCAGTGGCATGACGTATTCGGTACGCATACGTGCCAAAGTACTTTCGTTATAGCGGTGCAAGTACACCAATGCCTGGAAAGCACCTTGTTTACCACTGCTGAATAACCAGTAGATCGGGCGCTTTTTATAAGTCTGCATATGGTCTTTATAGAACTTGCTGGCTAAGTAACGGCGAATGGTGTCTTCAGCGGTTTCACTGGCTTTTTTATCCAAGCTTTCTGCCAGCCACAGCATATTGGCATCTAGTGTGTCTTTACCCCAAACGGCAGTTAAGAACTCTTGGATACGATGGGTGGCATCATCTTCGAACCAGTGCATTTCGGTGAGTGGAATAATGCCGTCAGCATCGGCTGGGAATGTTTGATAACGACTCGCATCAAAGTCTTGATTGCCTGCATGGGCATAGATCAAGCCTGGTTCGTCCAAGCTATAACGTCCCATCATGCAACCAAGTGCATAAGAGACTAAACGCTGGCTGTCTTTTTCACGGTCGGCACGGGTTAAAGTGATTTGCTCGTCCGGTACGTCTGGCGTCAGTTCATCCTGCAAACCGTAAGCGTCAATAAATAGCTTGTTGTTTTGTTGTTCCAGACGTTTCATTTCAGCCACGGCGTCAGCATTTTGCTGTTGCCATATATTAAAAGCTTGTTCTAAAGTTGATTGATTAGTGCTTATAATCGGGTTTTGAGTAAAATCCCATGACATTTCATAGGAATCGCAATTCAATTTAGAAATCGTTATTAATCTTATAATTTTACTTTCAATATTCTCCTCTTTTGGGAAAATAATAGGAATACTTGATAAAGTGCCCGCACCAAAATTTAATGTTGGATTAATCAAAGTCAATAAAGAAGAAACTATAGGTGAATTTAATAAACCTAAAATTTCATAAGTTTTCTTTTGTGGAAACATGCTTGAACCTGCAGAATCAAACAATGCCCCATAATTACTATACCTAAAACTTGAAATACTAGATGTTAAAGCACTCCATGTAATTGAATTCTTAAAATATTTATCTTCACTTCGAATCTCTTTAGTATAACTACCACCATTATAGGCTTTGATTACTGCTTGTTTTACTTCGTCACCATTATTGAACCAATTAATCACATATTCTTTATTACCATACCATTTTCTAAATTCTCCTCCTTTATTCAAAGGAAACCATTTTTTATTTGATTTTTTTGCATTTTGTGCATCTTTATAGTTGACACCAAAGTTTAAAAAATTAATTTCAAACCAAAATCGTAAAAATCTATTATTATCTGTCGTTGCAAGTCCTTTTTTAGGTGTTGCAAGCTCGCCTAATGATTCTCCAATGCTAAAACTCTCTCTTATTTTTTTACTTGCCCAATAAGCAATTGGACTACCTGGAATTTTCTTAAAATAATCTGGTTTAGCATTAAAAAACCAACCACAACTTGGATTTTTAATGGCTTCTAATGTTTTAGGTGCCTGATTTTCAGAGCCTCTAAAATCAGAAAGACGTATATATGACCCCATAAAATTACTTACATGTGACTTAGCCAATGTGAATGTACAAATGGGTACCGTTGCACCATCAAAACCAGAGTACTCTAACTGAATCAAACTTGTGATTGTTGCATGATCAATAAAATGTGTACGCAAGTTCTCATATGAAGAAATAAACATCCAAACAAATGGGGACATAAAGCCCAGTTGACCACTTTCTTTAGTCAGCTGCAAATCTCGGATCATAAACGCTGAGAAAAGATCTTTTTCAAAACCTTCATAGTTCTTTTTTAAATAGGTTTTAAGACTTGGATTTAAATACTTGTTGCCCATATACGGCGGATTCGCAATCACGGCATCATATTGTTTAGCGAGTAATTTAGCTTGCTGTACTAAAGGCAATAACTCTTGTGCTGAATGTTGTGCAAAAATATCCCCTGACGCTAATGCTGTATTCAGCTTGGTTTCTAAATTAGGCAATTTTTTAGCAAATGCTGCTGGAATTTGAATCAAAGAACCAAAGGTCGAAGCATGTTCAAACAAGTCCAGTAGTTCTTTTAAATCTGCCTTTTCTAGGCCTGTACTTGCCAAATCCTGACTGAATGCATCTAAACGCTCAGGCTGACTATCTTGCAGTGCAATAATATTCAGCTTCGGTGGATTACTAAATAAACGACGGTCATCCTCACGGGCTTTCATTAACAACGCAAAACTGGCGAGCTGTGCTGCACGGGTATCAATATCAATCCCGTACAGGTTATTTTCCAGAATCAAACGTGGAATATCACGGCTACGGTAGCCACGCTCTAAGTAAATTGCTTTTAAGCAATCATAGGCTTCTACCAGAATATGCCCCGAACCACAGGCCGGATCCAGTACCGTAATGCTTTCAGGGTTTAAAGTATCGCCATCTTCGCTAATGCGTACATCTATCAGCTGTTTAAGCTGAGCATTCACTTCATCGCTTTGCTCAGCCGGCTGAATATAATATTCCCACTCACTGGCCAGCGTACTATCAGGCTGTGCCATCATCCATAAGCGGCCGACACTGTTCTGTACCAAATATTTTACAATCCAGTTTGGGGTGAATAATTGTGTCGCGGCAGGAATGTCTTCACTTTTGACGACTTTACCAATCACCTGATCTTTCTTTTCAGAAATATAGAACTGATACAGCCAACCAATAATCTGCACATCCGACCAGTCTTCTTCCGAAATGCTGCTCACCAAATCACGGATCAAGGAATCGGTTTTGGTTAAATTGTCAGGAAGTAACAGTTCTGACTCATCAGACACCTGTTCGAACAGGAGTGGCATCACTTGGTTTAATGCATGACATTGGGCCAGTAACAGTTCCCGATACAGCTCTTCGTCTTTGTTGCCATCCAGCTTGAGTTCAGCCACACGACTGGCATCTAAACCTGGTAGGTCAATATCCAGACATTCTTCCAAAATCTGCGGCAAGCCTGCACTACCATCGGCACTACTGAGTACACGGCGACCATGATCCAGTAAGCCTTTGCATTCCATGTAGCGAATCGCACAGAGACGGTTAAACCAACTGTAAGCGATATAATCAATCGTCTGCTCAAAACTGCTGGTTTGAATGCGTTTGATCAGCTTGTCACGTGGTTTCATGACTGATAGCGGAAAAACCTGATCGCCAATCAACAGCAAGTCGCCTTTCTGTTCTGCCGGTAAAATGCGGTCTGCGGTGATGCCATATTTGGCGGCCTGCTTGCGCATGGCTGCGATAAAATCGTTACGTGCTTGCGGTGCGTATTTTTTAATATTACTGGTATTCATCTTTAAACCTTTAATTAATGACTGATGCCGATATCCCTAACCCGAGTTAGCGGATACGCACACGCTTTTTATCACTCACGATTTTTTTCAGTTCAGCTTTGAGTGCGTCTACAAACTGATCCACTGATTCTTCTGTTTCCAGATAGACACTACTTGAACTTTTGCTGTAAATGCTGGCGACATCGACTTCCACCACAGGTTTCGGTGGCACTACGGCGGTCGCAGGCTGCACCGAACTCACAGCAGGTGCTGATGTAGCTGGGCTGGAGGTGGTTGCAGTGTTGGTTACACTCTCGGCTTTGCTCTGAGCCAGTTGTGCCGCTTTGGCCTGACGCTGAACTTCGCTTTCCAACTCATACAAGGCTTCATCAAAACGCTCCAGGGCGGTTTGGGTTTGCAGCATATAGATGGTGGATAGGCTAGTTTCCACTTCAATATCCGTTTTCAGCAATTGTAGTGGGCGTAATAGCTTGTTACTCAGCTCAGCGCTAGCGATGCCACTGTTTTTAATCTCGGCTTCCAGCTGCTTGATTTTGTCATCAATGTGTTCTATCGCCTGATTGCGCTTCTTAGTCAGCAATTGCTCATTGACGCTTTCCACTGTGCGAACCAAATCAGCGACTTTATTTAACAGGCCATAGGGCGATTCAGTGGTGGCAATACGATGTAATTCGGAGAGGGCTTTTTTTGCCACCTCATCACTGCCCAGTGCCTGTTTGTTTTTCTCAAAATGACGCAAGGCTTGCTGCAGTTGCTGCCAGCTTGGCATCTGGTTGCTAAAGAATTCATGAATGTCACGGTAGTCTTCTTCCAGATCCAGATAGTCGTCCCTGTTCTCAACCACTGCTTTAAAGAAATCAAAGCTGTCACTATTGGCCAACAAGCGTTCCAAACTCAGAATTGACTTTTCAATGACCTTTTTGCCTGGGAACTGGCCAACATCGGTTTTGCTCTTATACGACTTAAAGTTGCCTAACCATGTCTTAAAATTCTGGGTATAGAATTCAAACAGCTCTTTTTCGGTCGAGGGTCCCATTACCGAGAATAGATCCTGAGTAAGCTGACGCGCCTGTTTTAATACCTGATCGTCAGTCTGGCGTTTTTTCATGATTGTAACATCACGACGACGGCGGCTGTTCTGTAAAGGCTCAAAGGCATCCTTTAACTGCAATGTTGCACCTAGCTGTAGTGAAATCCGACCCATTGCCGCCAACTGCCCTACCAGCAATAAAATCTCGGCATCTGGCCAGCCATAAGGACGTTTGGCAAATCGATCCACCACATCCGATACCAGAATACGTTCTGTACCGGTTGCACGCAGCGAGATGTACTGTTCCACTTCTTGTAGTGCTTTCGGGTTCGTCTGACCGCCATCTAGAGACAATCCGAGCTGCGCCATATCATCGACAGTCAAAACGGCGTTCAGTTCACGCCAGGCATCCTGCTGATAGACCTGCAGATAGCTCAGTTTGGTATAGGTATTTTCCAGCAAATAACGACAAGCCTCATCCAGCTTGGTGGAAGGGCTAGAAGATGAAAGTTGTAGATGTTGACCCAAGGCATAACTTTCCGCGTCCAGCAACATTTCTTCGACCCGGGCACGCAGGCGTTTTTTACGCTCCTGGTTCTCACGGCCACGGTCTGCCAGAATACGGCTGATATCGGACTGAGTGCCATCATCATTTAACCGAATAAATTTATTGGTTTTCAGCCAGGTGCGCAGTTCATTAAAGAACTGTTTATCGTCTGCCAGTTTAAACAGCACTTGTCCTTCGGCCTGAGTACTTTTACCAATACAGTAAGCTTCACTGTAGAGGTTGTATTCCGTATCCAGCGGAGAAATGATTTCAACTTTTAAATCGCTCTCATACTTGCCATCCAGGCTATGGCTATCTAGGAAACGACCAATCTGATAGTCCATCTTGTTGGCTTGATGGCGGTATTTGTTCTGATCGCGCAGTAAATCTTTAAAGATCAGATTGGCTAACTCTTTATTTTCTTCTGAAGCTGCTAAGTCAGTGGCTTTGATTTTTCGGGTAATATCACGTTCTTCATTGGTCAGGAACAGGAACTCATCACCATTGCGGGTAATCAGGCTCTCTTTTTCCAGACGCTGCAGGCTCTCTTCAATCCGCTTGCGCAATGCCAGCTTATCTTCATCAATTTTCTCAATCGACAAAGTCACCAGGTTATCCAATGTGCCTTTGATGATATCGACATAGCGGATCATGAACAGGGTACGCAGCATCTGCACATCAAAACCATCCAGGGTCTTGTTCTGCCCTGCCTGGTCGATGGTACGTTTAACCGCTGTATCCAGGAAGCCTTCAACTGAAGTATAGAAGCGGTGGAAAGGAACCAGTGCCCCGACTTCATCTGTGGCAATCGCATTCGCGGCCATCTGGAACGCATCCAGCATGGACCGTTCACCATAGGCCAGGTGTGCACCGGTCGCACCGACCTTACGGATTTCTTCAAAAACTTTTTGCACCAGCTGGAAATGGTACGGCGCAAAAGGATAGTTATGAATAAAACTTTCTGGCCCCTCATAGTTCTTGAGGGTTGGACCTGAACGGTCAAAGGTAATCTGATTTTTTAAGATATCGCCCTTTTGCTCAAACACCGATCTGAGCAATGCTTCTGCTTCTGGGGTTTTGCGTAATAAACGTTTCTGGATGACTTCATCGGTATTCGAACTGGACAACGATAAACGGGTTTTAAAACGTCCGGCAATCTTGGAGAAGTCATTGGCTTTGGAAGAGGACATCTCACCTAAAACAGCATCGATGTCTGCCTGTGAGGTGACGATAATCCAAGCCCGGCCTTTACAAATCGTGCCGAGGTTTTCAGTAATCGTCTGTAAGGTCAGCATCAAGCGGGTATCGCTACCAATAAACTGACCTACTTCATCCACCAGGAACAACATGCGTTGCTGGGGTCCTTTACTGTCCAGGTATTCTTTCACCCACTGACAGAAGTTTTCGACCGAAACACTAAAGGTCTGCTCAGAATCCTCAAACCACTTGTGTGCAGCTTCTGCTGATAGGTTGAGTGCCTGAGAAATCGCAGTTTCGACATCATCCTGATAGAACTGATATCCGTCACGTTCTTCTAGCCAAGACATGCCGCTGGATTCCTCAAACGCCTGTTTAAAGCGTTCGTAGACACCTTTCTGGCTCAGGTGACGTTCCATATGGGCAATATGTGGATGATCCGCGCTAAAACCCTGATACTCGTTAAACACACGTAAAAACACATTCAGGATTGGATTGCCATCATCATTGGAGCTGGCTTTACTGTCGATGTTAAACAGGATGACATCGGCATGATGGCTGACCGCCTTGCCAATATCGGCACGGATAAATGCATCGCGGATTTTAGTTTCATCAAAGAATTCTGCGGCGCTACGTTCGTTACCTTCCGCATCGCGTACCACTTTATTGGCCAGAATATACGACAAGGTTTTCAGGAAATGTGATTTACCTGAACCAAAGAAGCCTGAAATCCATACACCGACTCGGTTGGCAATCGAAGGATCGCTCAGGTCTGTGCCATAAGACTGGAAAAAGTCCCGAAAATGTTTTTCCAGTTCATTGGTGACCACATACTCATCGAGTTCCTGATAAACCGTGGTATTGTCATTCTGGTCTGCTTTTACGACCCCGTTAATCGCACGATCTAATGGCTTGTAAAAAAGTTCTTTAATGTTCATCTCAATCAATTCCCCCGAATTCTTATTTCTATTTGCCGTGTTTAAGGCACTAATCTGAATGCTCTGTAGTAATTATTGCTTGGAATTTTTCCAAATAAACTCATCGCTTGACCGTCGTAATAACCTGGGTAAAACAGCACCACTGGCTTATGCCCCAGTAACGAATGCAAACTGTTCAATAAGTGATGGGCACGTAACAGTGGCCAAACCGACCCTACCCCAGTCATCAACACAATATCTTGTGCATTGGTGGCATATTTACTCACCAGATAGGGCGCGAACTTATCCATATGCAGTGGGCCTTTCAGCGCTTTGAGCAGCGCCTCATCGCCTTTGGCTTTTTGCATTTGAATGGCTTTATCGATGAAGTTACGCTCAGCCAGATAATCCACCACGGCTTGCAGCAGGTTGATATTCACCACCTTCAGCTGACTGTGTTTTTTCTCCAGCATCCCGTCTAGAAAATGCAGATATTCGCGGACTTTCAGCTCATCTTCAGGTGCATAATCAAATATCCAGAAGCCAATTTCATTACCCAGTCCTTGCCCGTTGAGAAACTCGGTGGAAAGAATTCGCTCTGGAATCTGATTCAGACGCTCATGTATTGCTTGACTCATTGCTGCCCCTCTACAACTACCGCGTCCATAGCGACACTTCCATAGATCTTTTAATGCGTTGTTTATAATGTTCTTCCAACAGGCTACGCAGCTCTGCTCTGACGATCACACGCTGCAACTCCAGCTTACGGGTACTTTTTAAGTAACCGGCTTCTGCCAGCATGCGAAACACCACCTGCCCCATTTTTTTCTTGCTGGACTCTTTCCATTCACAGATATCCGGATCTCGTTGTGAACGCTCATCCAGAAAGTCTAACCAGATATAACTATCCAGGTATTGAGCCTGGGAGATATAAGCCTCTCTCATCACCGTTTCCATAAACTCAAGCAGCAACAGGTTGCGTTCCAGTGCGCCACAAAAAGCCACCTGGGTCGCCAGCTCATCATCCCCATCACGCAAAGCTTTCCAGAAATCAGGCTCTAAGCGCTCCAGACGCTTACGAATAGCGGTGGCATTGCGTTGAGCTGAAGCAGGCGTTCTTTTTTGCAGAATATTGTCAATCTGAATTGCCTGATACCATTGTTCTGGAGTCGCCTCTCGTAATAACAGATCCGCGATCAGCCGGCTTTCACGTACCATCAGTGAGCCACCAATTAGGTCACTGTCATAATGAAATTGTTCTAACATAGCCAATCTCCTATGAAGCTTGATCAAACAGGTAAGACGACAGCTTTTCGATATCTGAGCGTTGTAGTACCAAGGGATATTTCAAGGCATCATCCGCCTCAGCCAGCGTGATCGCGGCCTGATATCGCTGCAAAGTATAGTGAGCCAGGGCTTTTTTCACCGGAATCTGTAATCTGCCATCAGGCATGCCGAAGTCTTTTTCGACCAGCGCTTTTTGAGCTTCATTCAATTTTGGATTAGGGATCAGCGTCAGTACAATTTCTTCATGCCATTGCTGATCCTGAGCAGGGTCTACTGACTCAATCGCCACCACAACAGGTGTGCGATCAATTCTGGAGAGCAAAAAGTCCTTAAACTGCTTGCTCTGATGGCAATAGGCACGGACATGCCAGCGAAAACCGGTATACACCAGGGTATGTGGGGAAATCATGCGTTCATGCCACTGCGGATTCTGCATGGAGGCATAAATCATTTTTAAAGTACTTTGGTTGCGGCAGGCACGCAAAACTTCCCGAATCACTTCAGGACGTACACTGCGATCAGGTAATTGAACTGCTGCAAGATTCGGTTCTGGCATCGCAATCAAGGCATGCGATTCACTGACCAAGCCCGAGAGCATATTGAGATATTCATTGATATGCGCTGTAGTCAGTACAGGCTGGAAGCTGGCCTTAGGCACATAACCCTTGACTGAGGGATCATGAATCAAGGCATCGGGGTTATACAGCGTATTATAGCGCTTGATATCCGCAGAAGCCTGCTGTCGACTCAATCCAAACCAGCTCATCAAACGATTGGTAACCAAACGACCTTCCCAGTATGCAAGGAGTTCAATGGCTCTCATTCTGAGAAGGACTTCATGCTTATCTGTCGTCATATACCAATCAGTCAATAAATAGTAGTTTTAAGATTACCCCATAGCAAATGTACAGTAAACATTTTTTACGGTATTTTTAAAGCAATTGGATTTTTAGTCTAATCTCAGGGGAGCCATGATTTATTTGCTATTTTCCCCCATCCACATTAAATAATTATTTTCTTTCCCTTGAGCATATGCCCACTCCGCCACTTTATGTGACCGCTCTTTATCTGTTAAAAAACCGAGCACTGATATCCGATCCACAATAATCAAATCCTGTTCTTCATTACGCTCTTGCCATTTATAAAGAAATTCATGTGAGGCCAATAGATTGCTTTTCTTAGAATTACAGCGGGAATCGGCTAACACAAAGTTATGCCCGGTATCTGATGGATACATTGACCAAGGAATAAAATGGTCTACGGCGTAATTATTCTTTTTCATTTCCTTATTACAGTAAAAGCATCTGCACTCCTGCATCTCTACCAATACTGTAGCAACTGCATTAAGCTGATTTCGGCTCGGCTCAAACATAAATTGCTCAAGGTTTGGTAACTTATTCAAAATCTCGGCATTACTACTATTTCTACGAATATAATCAATCCAGCGCTTCTGACAGAGTTCTTCAATAATTTCACTAAATTGTCGTAAGCAATACATGACTTGCGGTAATAAAATTAATTGCTTCCCTGATTGCTCAAGCCGGTATAGAAACTCAAAGTTTTGTCCATTGATGTTTTGCAGATAACGGACTGGCATGTCTTTTACAGTGCGAGCGACATCTTTAACTAGCTTCAACCACACTAATGAATCTCGTCTTAACAGTCCAAGGGATGAGTAACTCTGACGAAGCCCAATGATTCGATTTACAATCGCTGCTTGCTTACCATTATTTTGATTTAAGATCAGTTGGCCTTCATCATTAAAGGTATATGGCACTGCTTGCTTCCAATATAGCTCGATAAACTTCTCAGCAATATCCGTATATTCGAGTGATAGACTCTCACCTGAATCTTTACCTTTTTCAATAGCTAATCGGCTTAGGCTAATCAGCAACGCAAATTTATAGGTGCTACTAAAACTACCCGACTGTAAAATCAGCTGAATATTTTTTAAGAATTTAAGTTGTTCTTGTGCAGCAGGTATATGCACATTAATCCTCTACTAAATAGATAATATAATTTGAATCATTCATTAAACATAGTCAAAGTATTCACCAAGTTTAATTCACGACAAAGCATGAAATTTGTCTGCTCGAACAACCTTTCAAACACTGGATGCCCTGATAATTGCTGAGTACCACGAAATGGATGATCCCGATATTCTGGCATTACCGGAAACTCTGCATTCCTCACTCTCAGCTCAAAGCTCAATGCATCAAACCAGTCTTTATCAAAGTTCTTGTCTTGAAGTTTAACCAGCTCGTTTGCCGCTACCGGGTACGTCACCCAGAGCTTACGCATCATTCCCTGTTGCTCAACTTCCTTTGTATAGCTATCCGTTTCTGATTCAAGAACAGAAGAAATCATATTCGTGATCTCCCTGATATGCTTTTGAATGTTCTTATAAGCATTCAACTGAGGGTATCCCCTCTGCAGGGCGATTAACTCATTTAGGAACTTCCTTAAAGAATTTTGTGAGAGATTGTCATTGGCAATATCAAACGACTCCTTGTTACCGAAGTTTGAGCGATCTTCCATGATCATAGGCCCACAGATATAGATATTTTCAGGAATCGTCAAAGCATCTTCCTGATCGCTAATGGTGAGTAATCTGGACTTAAGCGAATGATGTTCCCGGCACCATTTCTCGTAGAACTGAAGTTCTTTTAACTCAGGCGTTAATGCAGGTGTGTAAAAACTTCGGTATTTGTTGGTCTTAGTACTATAGGTAGAAGTGAGCTTATTTGCTGAGTAAACTGTTTGAGCCTTCTCTACCACAGCCTTAAGCCTTCCAACCAACTCACCTTCGGTTGCAGTAATCTTATAAAGAACACTATTCACGTCCTTGATGAAATCCCTGATCAAAGAAGCCAGCCCCGGTTTATCACTGGTCTTATCTTTCACCTCACCAATTGGGATCATGGCGATCTGAGTTTTTTTGAAGCCAGCATCCCCAGTGATACGAGTGTATAAAGTCCCACGAATAAGCATGAAAATTGAGAGCATATCCAATGAGCTCTTAACTTTATATTCAAGCTCTGTCTGAGTTTCATCATTAGATACCAAGTAGAAATCTTCTACCAGAATCGTCAGCAAACGATCACGTTCATCGCCGTTGACCCACTCATTTTTCTCTTTATCCAAATATCCACCACGTCCCCGGTAAACAAGCTGGGCGATTTCCATTAAAGAGGCTTCAATTGCGAAACGAGGCATGGCAGCAATGATTGAATCACAGTTCGGGAATGAAATCCCCCTAGCCGCAGTCGAAGTAATCAGTACGACTTGCAATGTCTCTTTGCGATCCAGCAACTCTGTACGGTGGTATCCCATTAACTGGCTATCAAAAATGCCAATCTTAGAGCGTCCAACCACTCCTTCATCGACTAATGCATCTCTGAGTGCGGCCAATGCATTTTTATCCTGAGCAAAGTAGATAACTTGCTTTTTACCATCTTCAAGATTCTTTTGAATAAGCTCGATAGCAGTCTGTTGAGTCCTTTCCCCAGCTTTCTGGCGAAATAGATGAGTCAGGTTCTTATCCAATCCAAAATCATCTGTTTCAGGGACTACGGCGTATTGCTTGAGCATATATTGGATTTTAAGATCACTTGCCGGGTAACAATTCGCCATGATATGGATACTAGAACGAACAGAGTTACCATCATCCAGATCTGCAGTCTGCATCTTGAATGGGAAATTACCCAAAGATGGAGAGATGAACATTTTTGCTGGTAACTGGTCCTGTTTCTTCATGTAATTTTGGATTGCATTCACATTACTAAGGGATGCATCTGCAAGAATCACAGTCACCGTAAATGGAGAATTACCTTGAAACGGTTCAATGAAGTTTTTGGAAAGGAATTTCAGCATCTCATTGATAAAAGTACGTGTACCTGAATCCCCTGTAATTTCATCAAACATCACCACAATGTTAGGGAACTTTTTGGCAAACTCTCTCCGTTCGATTTTGGCCTCTGTCGGCTTCTTATCGATTTTGTATTGGAACATTTTTTCCAGCCCATCCAAACTGGAAGCTGCCACAGTTTTATTTTGGTTTTCCCTTGGGTTTCGTGGTCCAGCTGGTGTGGTGTTATATGGCATGAATGCCTGACTTGCTACAGTCATCGTCAGTTTATTGAGCTCTGGATGGAATACAAGTAATTGCTGGGTCGCTTCCCCTAATGAATCAAACACTCTGGCAAACTTCTTATTGGTTGCCGTAATTTTAGATTCTGAAGTATTGGCATAGCGTCTATTGGCATTTGCATTCTGTTCCAGGTCTTTGAGCTTTCGGTATTCATCTTGTTTGAACAATAGAACACTTGAGCCATGATCTATCTTCATATCTTCAACACCACCCACAATAGCGGCACCACGCGCATTCACCTTACAATCCGTATTGTGAATCTTCGAATAGATTTGCTGTGCCTGTGTCACCACATCACTGTTACTGGTAATCGTAGCTGATATTTTAGATAAATCACTGACCACATCATCGTTAATCAACACTCGTGGACTGGTATAAAAGAAAAAAAAGCCTTCCAAATCTGCCAGCAAAGTCTTAACGCTCGATGTTTTCCCAATCCCCGGCGTACCAGTCAAACAGATGAAATTCACTTGGCCTTGTTTACTTTCCTTCAGTGCCAGTACTACGGCGGATTTATGCAAATCACGTAAGGTGAATGAAGTTTTATTCTCAATTTTTCCCTTACGAATTGTTTTAAACTCAGCCAGCACCATCTCTTTAAGTTTTTGGTTATGGTCTTCGTCATCGACTTGCCGATCTATCAAGTCAAAAACCCACTCTAAAGCCAGTGGCTGGTTAGGATTCACAAAATCCTTAAGCCTTTCGGTAATAGTGAAAGTAAGATCCTGACCGTAGGAAATATCGCTAATATTTTTGGACACGATTTCCGAGATGTTTTTGACAGGTTCATTCACCAGATAATTCAGAATCTCAACTTGCAGTTTCGTACGTTCATCCATATCGTCCAGACTCAGAACGTTATCCTGATACTCCTTGCCCAGCTGATACATAATTTCCAGCTCTGGGGATTTATCTTTATCCGAAAATTCAGCAGAAATGTATTCACTTCCCCGGCTGGTGATCGCCATCACACTCAGACGAATATTTGGCATGTCATCTTGTTCAAACTTCCATTTAAAAGAATCAACAAAAGTGGTTGCATACGAACAGCCTTGCGCCATCTTAAATAGGACTTTTTCCTTACGGACATAGGCTCTCAAGTATTCACGTAGTTTTTTTGAGAACTTAAATGGGATCTCTTGAGCTTCTGCATTCACGTATGAGAAAACACTTTGGGATTCAGAATGTTTGATGTAACGCTTGTACTCTTGCAAATAGGTACAAGAATCCTTGGCGTTGAATTGTTCTGGTTCACCTAAAACGTAAAATAATGAATATTCCTGAACCAGCACATGATAGTTGGATTTGACTTTGATTACCGCCAAGAAATCAGCGCGGCCAAACATGCCCTTACCAAACAATTTGGCATTAGAAACTCCAAATTGCTGATTCCATGATTCAACTGCTTTCTCTTTAAAGGTCGCAATCGCTTCTATTTCTGCTTCAGTCGTATAGTCATCAATCCAAGTCTGGGTTATATCATTTGGCATCGTCAGTGGACACCAGATGCCAGATAAGCTCCAATTTGGTCTTGCATTCGCCGTTTTAGCCCTTGCAATACCATTTGGCTTGATCTTTCTTAGGAACTCCCGAGTATTGGTATAACCATGCCCGAATCCAGTTTTAATCAGTTGCTGAAAATAGCTTTCGATATTTTCATGGATAGCGGCATTAATGACATCGCTATATAGCGCTTCCTTCATTTCCTGAAAGACATCAGCAATCTGTTTACTATTCCATTCTGCTACTACAGGATGGCTGGCTGATAATAGCTTTGCATCAAGCAAAGCCATAATCGAACCACGTTTAACAGCGATCTCATAAACCTCGCCCCAAACTTTGGCTTCATTGTTCACCACGGCGCTTACTCCACATCAGTCGCTAAAATTTCTTCAGCTCCCTCTGGAGACGGCTCGATTAGCTCAATCAAGTCTTCATTCTTCAGAATAACGTATTCTTCGAGCTTGCCGATTAAGGCTGGCAGACTCATGACGACTTCGCCTTTATTTAGACGACTCGACACGATGACTTCACCAAGCTCTTGAATGCCAGTGGTGCCACGAATATGGGAAGGCTCAAGTACCGGAGTGAAGTTTTTGCCAGCTGTAGGACGTTCAGACTCAAAGTAATGCAGACCACGCAATACAGAGCGAATTGATTTCATTTCATTGGAATCATTCACATCAATAATATTACTGTGCAATCTGATTCGCTTATCGTTATGAATCGAATGCTCCTGACTGGTTAGCATATAGAAATACGAACAAATACCATTCTGAGTACGAACACCCACAGTACGTTTAGTCGCAAAGCTATATACGGACAAGGATTGTTTATATTCTTTTTGATTGATGATCGCCGTATGGTACTGATGGTGCGGTACCTCATAGGCACGACTGTTATCACTGGTTTTTAAGCTCAGTGCTGGGATCGTATCAGACTGGAATGGATAGAAATTCATATTCGGGAACAACTGATCAAGTTGATCCAAAGCACTTTCACTTTCATGAATCAAGTTGCTGGTTTCAGTCTTACCGATCTTACGCTGTGCAAAATGGTGTGAAAGCAATACAACATCTTCAAAACCATCTGACTGCAGTTTTTCGATGATACGGTGCATCGCCTTACTTGTTCTCAGATTGTCTTCAGCAACTGGGGCATGACTGACCTTCTGTAGTGATAAGCGACCCTGTTTATCGTTGATACGCTCAAGTGTATAGACGTAGCAGATGTAGCCATAATCTGGTTTAAGCAGTAGCAAATCCTTCTGATGCTGATACTTAAATTCCACATCATTCTCAGGTCGAGAGTTATAGCTAATACAGGCAATTTTGTCCTTAGTGCCCTCAAATGGGATGATGATTTTTGAATATCCTGACAGTGCTTCAATTGCAGCCTGAATACGGTAAGTCACTGTTTT
Source organism: Acinetobacter sp. YH12218 (assembly GCF_013417925.1). Taxonomy (NCBI): domain Bacteria; kingdom Pseudomonadati; phylum Pseudomonadota; class Gammaproteobacteria; order Moraxellales; family Moraxellaceae; genus Acinetobacter; species Acinetobacter sp. YH12218. Next base: position 5,656 of record NZ_VPDB01000038.1, on the reverse strand, counting down.
ATCCATAGCGAGATTCACCGGGGCACAAACTCGCTCACCATTTTGATTACCATAAGGCATAGGATCTGGTTGATACTTCAGGCCCTGTACCTTCACAATAGCATCATCATTGTTCAGCAACTTCTCAAGGGTATAAGCGGTGGCATACGCTCGTTTACACTCAGGATTAAACCCACCTTTTTGGATCTTTTTTGATTTCCTTTGAAATTGGGCTTTTTCTTCATTCTCATGTTCATCAACTGAGTCAATTCGCATTACAGGTACATATAAGCGCTCTTCAATACCCAGTTGATTTTTTACTTCTTTAATCAGATGTTTAAGGAATAGATGAATCGCAATCGAAAAACATGACATACTGATGATCAAAGCATTTTCTTTTTCATCCAAACATAATTGAGCATGGCCGCCTTTTAAGTCACTCAATCGAAATAGCTTAGATGAATAATGAATCATGACCTTGTACTTAGATAACAGGTTGTCGTAACTCAAACTATCAGGATGATAAAAATGTGGCAGCCCATTGTCGCCTATCTTCTTGTTGGTCGGCACCATCAATACTGGTAAACAAGGAATATTCAGATTACGAGCGACATCAAATTGATCTAGGTCGGTATTAGGATTCTCAATCGGTACCAACGTTCGAATTTTCAGTGTGGAATTAAACTCAATCTCGCTTAGGGCTTTACGAGCATAATCATTCTTTCGAATGATTTCGTCTTGGCTCATTTTCGCCGACTTTTTACGGCTAGCATCCACCATCGAGATGTAGCTGTAAAAGTTCGATTCTTTACCCTTAAATATACTAAAGAACTGTTCCGCATCTTCACCAATTGAACTCTTGAATACATCTAGATTCACAATACTTGGAAGGATGTAGAGTACAGTTTTAAGACTACTATCCTTTTCCATCTCACTAATGATGGAATCCAGATTCGCTTTTAGCGCCGTAGTGATCGTAGACGTGATCGCCTCCATTCGCTCATGCATTTTTTCGGTATTGAGCTTTTCGTCTAAGATACGAGTAAGGTTGAGTCGGATTTTTTGAGGATTCTTGAATGCATCAACCAGTTTATTGAATGCCCCTTCAAAATCTGAAATCTTCATGTCTGCCCCAGATAGGACGAAGTACATCATAATGAGCTGGAACATCTCTACTTGAGCAACGCGATCTGAGCACTCTTTGCTTAATCGTTCTTCAGAAATCGGCTGACCTTTATCATCCACAATATCCTTCAGCAGCAATGCTTTATTGATAGTATGCAGACGAGCTTCATATGCAGTCAGCATGGTATCCGTGTCCGAACGATATCCTTTGCCTGTCTTATAATTGATCCGGAACTTAGAGTTAAAGGAACTTACCTTTTCCTCTTTAACAAACTCACCATTCACCCGAAAGGCATAAGTGACTTCACGTTTTAGAGAGAGCCCTTCCTTATCCTCATGACGACTATCATTTATTTCAATTTTTGGTTTTACCCAAATTGGTAATGCGTCTGTTGCATTTACATAAGCTAGTAATGCATTAAAATCAACTTTACCTACAGCGCCGTAGATAGCACCAAAATCAATGCCATAGTCTTTAATGGCTTCAGTCGTTTCATCATTCCAAGGTGCAATTCGATCACCGAAAATCTCAAAAAAAGCGACTGCTTTACGGATATAAGAAACAGCAGCTTCACGTTTAAATTCATTTCGTTCATTCTGCTCAATGTGATCCGCAATGATCTCCATTATTTTAAAGCAATTTCGGATACGTGCTCGTGGTAGTGCTTTAGTTTCTACAAAATGAAGTAAATTTTGGATGTCGTTATTTTCAACTGAACATTCAGCATCAAGAATTTCCTCCATACGTTCAGCAACCTCTAATGGCATCTTTTCGCCAGCTGAGTAGGACTGTTTCACGATGGCTTTAATAGCATCACGAACTTCTTTCACCCATTTAGGTTTGCTGAGTTCTTCCGTTACAGTAAACAGTCGCAATTCGCCATCTTTTGCTTTTAAGTCGCTTGTATATTGCAAAGAAGCTACTTTAGATTGCCCTTTGACTTGCATAGGATATTGAGAATTTTTGGCAATCACTGGATCAGAATTTTTGAGATCGCCTAAGAATTGGTTGAGAGAATTCAGTGCCATACCTGTCGGAGCATTTTGAAGTACTTGCTGAACAATTTCAGACATCACTTGGTCTAAATCACGATAGGTCTGGGCAGTTTTAGCTTCAGATTCCTTATCAAATAAAGTGCTTATTCTGAGTTTTGAATCTTCAGGTAATAATTGAATATCTTTGATGATGTTATAAATTGGCTTTGAATCGTTTTTAGTCCCGATCTGCTTAAATACTGCAGACACAAAAGCGGTCGCATCAAAATGCAGATTATGAGAAGGCCCATAATAATTGAAGAAATGATCTGATTGATGGTTTTTAAGAGTCCCCACCATGGCTTTTAATAAAGGGGAAAGAATTATTTTAGGTGCGAGTGTACTTAGTTCAGTACTAGAACCATTGTTATTTAATTGCATTAAGTTTTATCCATGACAAAGTTGGCACTAAGAGGTATTTTTATATTTATTAAATATCAAAATCCTCTGTCTGAACTTTGATCATATTTTTTTCAATTAAGAATGTAAATATAAGCCTTATATTAAATTTTTTTCTTCACTCTACACTGACTGTAAAATCAGCTGAATATTCTTTAGAAATTTGAGTTGTTCTTGTGCAGTGGGAATAAAATTAAGCATGTTTTTTCCAAAGCAGATTGAGCCATTCCTCATTACGATCAGGACGCTTATCTACAGTAATCCATTGTTTTAATACAGTAACCCTATCCAACTGATCTAGTAATTCTTTAGCTTGTTCTTCATCTAAATCGGTAAATGCTCTACCATCTTTTACTCGGTCTATTGTGCCGTATTTAAATGACATATAACAAACACCCCCACGGCGTAATGCAGCATGAATACGTTTTAAAACATCAGGGAGTCTATTACGAGCACAATGTAGTAAAGAGGCACATGCCCATACCCCATCATAAACATCGTGCATATCAAGCTCATAAAAACTTTGCTGCTGAACAGCGATACCGGTCAGTTGGCTCGCTCGTTCGACCAATACTTCAGAATAGTCGATAGCATCAACTTGATAGCCTTTATTTTTAAAAGCCAAAGTGTCACGCCCTGAGCCACAGCCTAAATCCAGGATGCGTGCTGAATCTGGCAACTCAGCTAAAAATGGTTGGTATAGGCTTTCCATATCCACATACAACGTGGCTTGTAAAAATTGATCTGCGTATTGGTTGTAATAGTCTATTGTTTTCATATTGGTTGCTTAGGTGCATATTCTTGCCCAATTGGACACTTAATAGTATATCGTACTGGATACAGATTCTTCTTTTAATTGGACACTCTTTGCATCTAAAACGAAATTTAAAAGAAAAAAGTAAAATGATTCCTATGAAAAAAGCGGTTATTGCAGTGAGTTGCTTAAGTATACTTTTGATGGCCTGTTCCTCGCTTCTTAATCCAAGTATTCAGAATTCACTAAAAGAAGTGAGAACATCAAAATTCCTAAAAAATGAAGATAAAACAAAAACCATTGGTGGGATTGATGCAAATAGTAATGGTGTGCGTGATGATATTGAGGGATACATAAAGCTCAAATATGGGAATAACCCTGAATTTGTTAGCGTATATATGCAGTATGCACAAGAATTACGAAGAAAGCTGACTTTGGCTAGTGATGATCGTGAGGTCTATCGTAGAGCGTCACACGAAGTTAGTAGAAAAATGGTTTGTGCTGCGGAAATTGACTATAAAGTTGAGCCTGAAAAAATGTATCGGGACACAATGATCATTTATGCCCTGTCGGTGAATACCAAGCAACGTAAGGCTGAAAGTAATCGTATTAGCTCGTTGGTGAGTGGCATGGTATTCACATTACCAACTGAGGAACACTGCAAAATTAATGAATACGTTTATTAAAGTGTCCAACTTAAAGAAGAATGGGTGTCCAAATACTTATTGATTTTGCACTTAGGCTAAACACTGACCCCAGTCTACTAAAAAACAAAAAAATAAGGGAGCATTTGCTCCCTTATCTTTTTAGTCAAATAAATCTGCTCTTACTTCTTCCAAAGCACGATCTGACTTAAAACGATTACATATCGGGTGAATAATTGCTCCATTTTCTAAAACACCGTAACCACCTTCTGCTTTCGATTCTCGATGATCTACTTCAGTCGATTCAAGGTATAGAGCGCTATCACATACTTCGCAATAGCTCCATGTTTTCCTTTCCTCACGTTGATAAAGATTTCTTTTGGTCGCGAGTGAAAAATTTAGAGGTTTTTTCTTCTTTGTTAGTCTTACTGATTTCACAAAGCTCACAACATCATCCACAATGGTCTCATCATAATCACCACCAAAACGTTCAAGGTAAAAATCATTAAAATTAATATAATCAAATGATTGACTCATCGAAAGAATGACGGTGTTCAAACAAACTTCATCTTCGAAATCTAAATCCATATTGAGTCCAATACAGATAAATGCTTGATAGACGTTTTTCAATCGCTCATGTGATCTGATCCCGCTACCAAACTTACCGACAGTTTCTTTGATCGCCACAGGAATTTTTTCAATTAAACTTTCAACACCACGGCGTGCTCGAGTAAATCCAATAAAATCTATCTTTTTATTCTGTATTTCAAAACAGTCTTCTTGAATTTCACAGACGATAGAGAACCAGGCCAAAAAGGATGTCACTTGAAAACGATTATCTTTATAAAAATATAGTTTTGGGTGTAAGCCCAGACTTGGAATCCGAATACTAATTGCTGGTGTAGCGATACGACACAGCACAACTCTAAGTTTTAGCATTAAATTTTCTACACGCTGACCTTGGTCTATACTCACAGTATTCTGACTAGTATCACCAAACATGATATTCAGGAGTTCATTGACCAAGCCGATTTTTTTACCGTGTGTTAAATCCGGCTCTAAAAGTATTATCTTAAAAAGATGATCATGAATTTGCTCACCCAAAGTAATCACTTCATTTATCCGATCGTAATTCAGTTCAGCCAAGTTGGATTTATTATCGTTTATATAACAACACGCATAAATCACATAAAAAGCATCACTCCCCCTATTCTGTAAATGATATTCTTCATCTGGATCTAATCGCTTCGTATCCGAATTGATTGAACAAAAGGCTTTTCGAGCTTCCTCAGGTGTCCCAATGACTTCAATAAAATTAATTTTGGTTGATTTTAATTTTTGCTGAAACTCAGAATCGTTACATAACTCTTGAAAATCAGCTAATCCACCTAATCGATTACGAATCTGACGAATATCTCGTTTTTGTGGTGCCGTGAATTTTGGGGCTCCTGCTACTTGCTCATCAATAAAGTATCTTTTGATCCAAGCATAGATAATTGAAATCCTGTGCCCACCATCGATGATATAAATATTACCAGCAGCATCTTTCCAATAGCGAACGCATAAATTGACATTACGATCATTCAAACAGTTTATAGCCAAATCCTAAAAACTATAGAACAATAGAGATATGGGATATTCAAAAGATTTTAAAGACAAAGTCATAGAAATTATGATTCGAGATGAAATGTCTGTGCGAAAAGCAGCACAGCATTTTAAC
>NZ_VPDB01000037.1:0-34778 GCF_013417925.1 Acinetobacter sp. YH12218 | reverse complement strand
GTTCCACTTTAGATATTTGTTTAAGATGAGATGTAACTCATTGAAATGTGTCATCATATTCGTCGTCAGAAAACAAGTATTATGCCATTATTTCAATGAGTTATCTTTTTTTGTCGTGTACAAAGAAATGAATTGATAAAACAAGGCTCGAATGCTTTCGCACGGAAAAAATTTATCTATATAAGTGTAATTCACGGTAGAATGCCCGAAACCTATATGGCCTGAGAACAAACATGGCAAAACATACGCAAAATTCATCACCTTTGGCAGAACTGATTGCAGAACAAAAACTTTTATGTGAAGAAGTGGGTTCTGCATATGTAGAAGTGCAGGGCGATGATGTAATTGCTGTGGCTGTCCATACCTTAAATAAAGATCCAATAGTTGGTATTCGTAAGCCTGCAGAAGGTGATGAAAATGTCAGTTGGTATATTTATGGCGGCGAGCTTGAAGGCGCAGATAACTTTGAAACAATGACTGTGCGTAAACTGCAAGATGTTGTGCCTGAAGTGCTACCGTATTTAGCTTTGGATGTGGGCTATCGTTTTATGATCGATGCTGATGATTATGAAGATGTCTGGAAAGAAGGTGATGAGGCTTAATTTATGCATTCTCCATTGATGTATAAACCTTATGTCTTTATTTTTTCTGTGTTTACTGCTTCTGTAGCATATGCAAATGTGAATGAAGCGGTTACTCCACAACTGACTCAAGCTGAATATAATGCTCAGATACATACATATACTGAGCAAATTAATTCAACCAAAGCCATTTTAGATGACCCTACATCTACTGCAACGGGTCAGCAGCAAACTCAAGCTTTTTGTTTAAGATTGAATGCATATCGACAGATTTTAGAAATTTCTCAGCAAAACTCAGCTCTTGAAATGGCCAATCTAATGCGAGTGGCTTCACAGCACTACTTACAACAACAGCAACAGCAACAGCAACAGCAACAGCAACAGAGTATGCAGTCATCTGGCTTAAACGAAAGTGCATTTTGTTCGAGTCCTACAAAATAATTTAGGTTTAAATTTCTCTTCTAAAACTTTTGGGCTCTAGTCTAACTTTCTTTCATTTTGTTCTATTTTTCATAATTCGAAATGGTCTAATATTTCAAAATTATTACAGCATTATTCACTATAGGTGCAGTTTCTAATAATCTTAGAAGTTGAAAATGTAGATTGTCAGAAAATGATATAAAATATGCTTAAAATGATAAGTCCATCACATTATTATGATTGGGTTAGAACGATTTATATGCAACAAACATCCCTGGTCCTGTTGCATAGGTCAGTACTAATACATCAACTTGTTGATGTCGTTCTCTTTTGGCCACTGAATAAGTGGCTATTTTTTTGTGAAAAATTAAATGCTTAATTGGGTGATAAATCCAATGTAGGTAACTTTTACTTAATTCCTGATTTACTATCCACACACATTGACTCATATACGACATTCTTTTCGAGTAAGATAATCAAATGATTTAAGCACTTTGAATTTTTATCGATTTCCTTTCAGTATGAGTGATGGATAAATAGACAAATATTGCGAGTATGATAAGATGATTGAACACATTATTTTTGATGTTTGAGGAGTTGTTTCCATGACAGCTTATACTTCAGTAATGAAAGCAAGCCAATATGAGGACGATATGATCCCGAGCCTTGCTATCCATGCATTTCGCCATGCTTTTGAACAAGCAAGTGCTTCATCCACTGTGGTTTATGTAAAAGGTCTACAACTGGTTCAACGTCTGCAAAATGGTCAAGAAGTACAAATAAAAGATGTTTCAGCCGACTTCGTACAAGTGGATGATCTACCTAAAATTTTAAAACGTAAAAAGAAAATAGAGGAAATTGTTTAATACATGCCTCCACAACCTCGCATTAGAATGTTCGCGGGTCCAAATGGTTCAGGTAAAAGCACAGTTAAAGAATATTTATTGCCCCATCATATTGGGGCATATTTAAATGCGGATGAACTGGAAGCTCAACTGAAAAATTCACACCGGCTCAATTTGTTGGATTACCATCCCGCTTTAAAATCAGAAGCATTAATTGACTTTCTAGATACGAAAAAACGTCCCGCGAATGGAGCATTTATTCCGCTATTAGCACGAAAACCTCAGATATTAGATCCGTGGAAAATTGAATTTCATCCAGATCAGATTGATTCATACCTTTGTGCAAGAATTATCGATTACATCCGTTTGCAGTTTCTAGAACTAAAAATTAGTTTTACCTTTGAAACGGTGATGTCCCATATTTCCAAAGTAGAATTTCTACGCGAAGCAAAAAGAAAAGGCTTTCGAACCTATCTGTATTATGTTTCCACTATTGATCCTGTTATCAATATTTCACGTGTTCAGTACCGAGTGAAAACGGGTGGACATGGTGTTCCAGAACAAAAAATTCGCGAACGTTATTATCGAAGTATGGATTTGTTAATGCAGGCGGTAGAAGCAACGGATCGTAGTTATTTATTTGATAACTCTGCCGATGGACAGCATGCTTCTTTCATTGCGGAAATTGAACAAGCTGAAATTTTAAAGATGAATTCAGGTATTCAGCGTTTACCTTGGTGGTTTGTAGATAAGGTGCTTAAAGAGTTTGAACCAAATTAATATCAACTGAACGTAATAGAAAACAACATAACAGGCTGAACTTATGCAGAATAATGACTATGAATTACAACAACATTCAAACTCATCTCCATTAGATCAAACTCATCTTGATCAAGCCATTGAGCAGCAAGCTGAACAAGAACAGCAAAAAAATAGTACATCATCTGATCCTTTATCTTCTGTAGATTTGACTGACTTAGCTGAAATTGGTTCGAATATTATAGAATTGGGTTCAGATGCTTTAACATGGGTGAGCGATGCACTCAGCGATATCAGTATTGATCTATAAATTATCTATTATTTCAATTAACTTCATAATAAACAGCCTTTATTGAAAAATCTCCGAGGAAATATTCCGTGATTTTTCAAGTTTATAAATTATTTCTAAATAAATTAATCAAACACCTTTGAACCGTTAAATTATTAAATTAGGAAAAGGCAAATTAGAACGAATATTTCGGCGTGAGAGCTTGCATCTTTTTCTAAATAACATATTATAAAAACATATAATGTTTTGTGGCTGATGAATATGCATCCATTTCTAACTGCTTTTCTCGGTGGGACCTTATTGGGCCTGGCCGCAGTTGGCTACCTATACGTACATGGTCGAATCGCAGGTATCAGTGGTTTAATTGCGCAAACGCTGAATCGCCAAACGATTTTAAAAACACCCGCGATCTGGTTTTTAGCAGGACTTTTTATTGTGCCTTTTATCTACGGGCAATTGACCTCTGTGACAATCGAGCTGGATGCAAGTCCATGGATGATGATCATTGCCGGTGTTTTGGTTGGATTCGGAACTCGATTAGGCTCAGGTTGTACTAGCGGTCATGGCATTTGCGGTATTAGTCGTCTTTCTAAGCGTTCATTCGTTGCAACTGCTAGTTTTATGTTGGCAGGGATTATCACAGTTTATGTAATGAGACATGTAATCGGAGCTTAATGATGAAAAATATATTGGCTTTTATTTTTGGTGGAATTTTCTCATTAGGTTTAATGATTTCGGGCATGTCTAATCCAGAAAAGGTCTTAAGTTTCCTTGATATAACAGGGCAGTGGGATGCGAGTTTAGCTTTTGTGATGGTGGGAGCCATTGCAGTTGCATTTATTCCATTTCAAATGGCCGTTCGTCAATCAAAACCGACAACCTTTGATGGGACGGCGATTGAATTACCGAGTAATAATCAAATTGATGCAAAACTCGTCATGGGGAGTGTTATCTTTGGAATAGGTTGGGGCATTGCTGGGATTTGTCCTGCGCCAGCCTTTACTTTGATCGGGCTTGGTTATTATCAAGCGATCTATTTCGTTGTAGCGATGTTTGCGGGCGTCTATATACATCGTAAATTTTCGGGAGCAAATTAATGTCAAATCGTGCACAGGTACAACATTTTTTTGATGAAAATACCAATACATTCAGTTATGTGGTAGCCGATCCGCAAACAAACCGATGTGCGATTATAGACAGTGTATTGGATTATGATGCTGCTTCTGCAACTACTCAAACTAAGCATGCAGATTTGATTATTCATTATATTCAAGAAAATAGCCTAAGCGTAGAATGGATTTTAGAGACGCATGTGCACGCAGATCACTTAACCGCATCTCAATATTTAAAACAGGTTCTTGGTGGTAAAATTGCGATGAGCCATAACATCAAGATTGTGCAGGAAACATTCAGCGCCATTTATAATTTTGATGTGAAATATTTTAATTCACATCAGTCTTTTGATTATTTATTTGCAGATCATGAGGCATTTAAAATCGGTGAGTTAAAGGCCTATAACATTCCAACGCCTGGACATACACCTGCTTGTCTGAGCTATGTGGTTGGTGATGATGCTGTGTTTGTCGGTGATACCTTATTTATGCCTGATTATGGCACAGCACGCTGTGATTTTCCCAAGGGCAGTGCAGCAGTATTATTCGATTCAGTACAAAAGATTTATCAGTTAGCACCTGAAATGCGCTTGTTTTTATGCCATGACTATTTACCAGAAAATCGGTCAGAATACTGCTGTGAAAGCAGTGTACATGCGCAAAAACAGCAGAATATTCATATCCACGTTGGTACGAAAAAAGAAGATTTTGTCACAATGCGAACTCAGCGTGACGCAAAATTGGCTATGCCAAAACTGATTTTACCTGCAATACAAATCAATATGGATGCAGGTAAATTTCCAAAACCAGAAGGGAATGGTATTCGCTATTTAAAAATTCCTTTTAATCACTTTAAATCTGCAAATTAAAGACAAAGATCTTTTAGGTTGATTGCGGTTGGCTATTTTATTTATAAAATAGCCTAAGCAAGTTAAATCATATACCACATACAAATAGCCTAAGTAAGACTAATAATTTTTAACTGTCATTTGATTTCATTCCATCAACTAGGCATCATAATATCAACATAGCAAAGTATTCAAAAATGATCCTAAATTACGAATATCATCAAAAATTAGAGGGCGAAACGCATCCACTAGTCTTTATTCACGGTTTATTTGGCAGCCTCAGTAACTTAGGGATGCTTGCCAGAGCTTTTCAAAATTCACATTCTGTCATTCAGCTTGATTTACGAAACCATGGTAAATCACCTCAAAGTACAGAAATGGATTATCGTGAGATGGCAAACGATGTACTTGAGACATTAGATGCGATTGGCATCGATAAGTTCTCAGTGATTGGCCATTCCATGGGTGGCAAGGTCGCAATGCAATTGGCTTTAATCTCAGAGCGGGTAGTGCAACTTGTTGTACTGGATATCGCGCCCTTTGCATATCAAGAACGTCATCATGATGAAATATTTAAAGCTTTGATCGCTGTACAAAATGCACAAATTCAATCTAGACAACAAGCGGTTGAAATTATGCGTGAGTATATTCATTTCGATATGGTGATACAGTTTCTGCTCAAGTCTTTTAGCAAAGGACAATGGTTGTTTAATGTAGATGCGTTGTATAAACAATATGACCAGATTATTGGTTGGGAAAATATTGAAAATACTTGGCAACAGCCTGTATTGTTCCTCAAAGGTGGACAATCACCTTATATTTCAAAAGCGGAACATACTAAGGCGATAGAACACCAATTTCCACATGCGAAAATTGTAGAAATAGAAGGTGCAGGCCATTGGTTACATGCAGAAAAAACAACTGAAGTTATAGAGCAAATACAAAATTTTTTAAATTAATACGGTGTGCCTTCAAATATATTTTGCAGGCACAACATCGAAATATTACTCAATCGAAATGTTATTGGCTTGAAGCTGACCTTCAGAGGTGAGTAATGCCGCCATCTCTGCAGTTTTTTTCAGGCCTGGCATACGATATTCTGTATGACCATAATCTTGAATAGATTTCCAGCGTCCACCCCATGTTAAACCAACAGACTCAGCGGCTTGACCATAAAGTTGATAACCACGCATAGCCCAAGGGTCTCGTTCAGTAATGACCACTTTGCCATTGCGTTTAAAGGCGACATCGGCTGCTAAACCAAACTGATGATAACTTTGGAAGCCACGGGCACGAGTGGTATTTTTATTGGTGGCTAAATTATTTTGACGTTCAGGACTCCGATAACCTTCGAGCAAAACCATTTCGTAGCCATGCTGTTCACGCATAATTTTAAATACCATCAATAAACGCTGCTTATAACGTGGGTTCATTTTATGCCATTTACGATCTGCTGAAGGCACATCTGTAGAGTATGAATGCGTATGGATATCTTGAACTTCTGGATTGAAACTTAAGGCCATAACAGATGGCTGCTCAATCATTGCTGCTTCTTCAGCGATCGCTTCTTGAACAAGATATTCTTCAACTTCAGGAGGTGCATCTAAAACCTGTCCATCGAGCATCGAGTAAATTTGAGGATCGACTTTGCGTAAATAATCTGCTTCTACTTTACTTGCAGTAATCGGGCGAGTAAAAGCAAATAATAAAATACTGGCAAACAGTAAAAAGCCTGCAAATAAAATCCACCATTGTTGTAAATGCCAGTGTGATTGAATCTGTTGTGGTGCTGCTGCATAGTTCAGTTCATAAGCAAAATTTTTGGCGTGCTGAATTCTTTTTTTACTTTGTGGAATGATTTGAAAGAAAAAATCTTGAACTTTAATTCTTAGCTCATAAGAAAAGCAAAGCACTGTCACCAGTGCTAAGACAAAGAAACAACTAACCAAAAAAATGATCATGGAGAAACTGTAGCGCTCACAGTCGCATTGGCAGTGCTTGTTGCAGCAACCACTTTTGGACGTTTGGTTTCAGAAATTTGCGTTCCGCCCATCGGTTCTTCGAAGTGCTCATCTTCTTTCACTACTTTCGTAGATGGATCTGTAGGCTTGGTCACCTTGGCCGTTGTTGGCGAAGCTTTTGGTTTCGCTATAGTATTTGGAATATGTGATTTAACGGTTGTTGTAGCAGCTACAACAGGGCGCTGCGGTTGGGTAATTTCAAAAGGTGAACGGTTATTCGTCACAGCTTGAACAGGCTGAGTTGCCTTAGCCGTGTTACCATGATTGAAAGCAGTAGCTAAATCATTCGAATATAAGTCATTATCCGGATCTTTTTCTTCAGTTGCATGAACGGTTTGCTGCGCTTTTTCAGCTGAAGCTTGCTCATTTTCGTTTTGACGAGGTACAGCGGATGCCTCAGTTTCAGCTTTATCTTCAGTTGGGGCAGAAGTAGTCATTTCTGCATTTGTAGGCTGATCGTCAGAATTTAGATAAAAATATCCCAGGCCAACAACAATAATCACCGCTGCACCAACAAGAAAGCCGATAGCAGCATGAGCTAAAGGCGGTAAATTATTTTTTTGAGTCGACTGTAAAATTCTAACGTTATTCGATTTTTCGTTTGCCATGGTGTCTAAGTCTTATGGTAAATGAATGGTGATATAAGCCTGTTCCGATGGGGCAGTTATGACGTTTTGATATTGTGATAACGCCTGATTATTTTGGCTAGATAACATATATCTCAGTCCACCAAATGCTAATACAGCAAACAAAGCCCAAAAGATAATGATCCAAAAAAATGGTAATTCACGGTGAATAATGTTTTTAATTTGATCCGGTAATGCCGCGAAAGGCGAAAACGCCTTTTTACCTTTCATATAATCAATTTCATCGCCGACACGTGCAACGAGTGAATTGAGCATTTCAATCGATTCAAGGCGGTATTTACCATGAAAACCAAGGAGCATGCAGTAATGATAAACTTCAAGTGCAGCTAATCGATCTTTATTTTTAGAACGAATTTGCTCTAAATTTTCAAAAAAACGATAACCAGCTAGCTGAGAACCAAAAAGACTTAATTGCAGTGGATTCATCATCCAATTGTTTTGTAAATCAAAAAAGCGAGCATCTTGTTGGGTGACAATGGTTTCATCTAATAAAGCACAATAGGCATATTTTGCGTCCGTGATATCTTCATTGCTGAATTGAAGCTTACGGGCTTGGCTTTCAAATCGGTTTAATAGATCCATAATTTTTGTCCTGAAACTTTCAGGGCTGGATGGAACATATTGATTTTTGAGTAAAAATACGATGTAAAAACCATCATGCAGTAGATCAACTAAATTGGTTGAACTGTTGATTTTCGGTTCAGCACTTGGTTTTGAAGAGCCTAATCCAATTTGACCATCGTCAAAAAGTGAAGGGGCATTATTTGAAATATTCATGATTGCTCCTTAACCATTCATCACTGCAATAAGTTCAATCGAGATATCTTGGAAGCCAGCTGGTATGTAAACGCAGATCGATTCAGAATCAAGCATACGTTGATACAAATCATTATTTGGCTCAACTTCAAAATAACTCACACCTGAACGTACTGGAATTGCTGTTGGCACTTGCATCATATGTTGCAATGGAACAGCAGGTAATGCCGCCATGACACGCTGTTCAACATCGACAGTGTTGCCGACTTTAAAGCGCAGCGGTACATAAGAAATAATGTCATGTGTCGGCATCACGCTACTTGAAACAGCTAAATACAGGCGCGAATCGCGAGTAATTTTGTCACTTTCAAGACTGCCGACCCAGTAGGATTGACGGGTTTCTTTCAAGTTAATACTGATATATCGATTTGAAATAATCGTATCGAGCAACTCACGTAAAATCACATCTAATTGAGCAAAACTTTCTTGCAAATTATGATGTTGATACTGCGGAAGCTGATCTACTTCGTAAGCTGTCGAGAAGGTGAGCAAGGAACCTGTCAGACGCAATAATTCAAAATACAAACGTTCAGGATGAATCAGTGGATATTGCAATAAATGGTTCAGGGTTGCATGCGCAGTATTTAGCGCATTAACCAACCAAAATGACACGATATCACCTGAACGGAATTCAATTAACTTTTGTTCGTTTTCACGATTATTCGATTGAATGGTTTTAATTTTAGCTTTAATGATATTCAGCGTTCGTTTAAGCCCGGTAATCAGTGAATCACACGAACTAATATGTAATATTGGTGGGATAAATTGATAATCTAAAACAAAATTACCAGAACTTTGGCGCTTAATTCGGCCAATAGGCATGTAAAGAAAACCATCAAGATTGTGCTGTGGTTCTTGGCCTAATTCAAAGATTTTAAACTCTGCACGGCGGCGTAATAAAGTGATTTCAGCAGCCGTCGCATCTGTAAACAAATCATGAGTTTCAGTCAAATGTGAATGATAGCGACTCGATTGGGTATTTTCTTCAAAATTGACGTTTCGTTTATTCGGTTGAACGATTGGTAATGCTAAATAAATTTGCATTTCACCGCGTAAATTTAATGAATCAAGTAGTACAGGCTCAGGTAATAAGTCTTGTGCAGGTGCTTGATAAATCTCGCCATCTTGCCAAATCATTTCAACTTTATTCAAAGCCAAAGTATTGGTACTGAGTTGTGATTCATCAAAAATTAAACTTTGAATACCATAAGCGAACGGTATTGTTGCGCGAACCGTATGGTTTAAACGCTGTTCATGATAAGCATCTTGTAATTGAAAGTGTTGTGGGCGTAAAAATAATCCTTCACCCCATAAAATTTTTTCTGCTTTAAACATTGTTTTTACCAGTCGCTATTCGATTCATTACTTTGTTGCTGAACACCTAACATTTCTTGTACAGCTTCAAGAGGGTTTTCATCCTTAATCACATGAGTTAACCATTCATGTAGAGGCATTTGTGACCATTTAATGGTTTTTTGCAGCATATAACTGACAGGGCTATGCGGCTCATTCACTTGAAAATAGTCAGCAATATCTTGCAAGACTTTCATGGCTTGTTCACGGTTTTCAAGATGATTTTGCACTTGAGGTTTAAACTGCTGTGTATGCTGTTGTTGTATTATTTGCATATCATTCTGCACGGAAGTTTCAGTGGAAAGTGTCTGGCTTTCAATTGGAGAATTTGATTGAACCTGTTCAGCGCTCGATGAATTGATAAAAGCATCTGCTTTATAGATTTTTTTTAAGCTCAAGTGAATCATTTCGATTTGAGAGTCAATGCCAGCAAAGCTTGGCGCATCTAAACCCATCAAATCATCAAGAGTCGTTTTTAAGTTTTCCCAATGGTTTAAAATATCTAAAAACTGTTGGTAATACTGGTATTGAATTGATTTTGACGTATTGAACAAGGCATGTTCAAACTGTTCCATACCATTAAAAGACTCTTCTTGATCATCATCTTCATGGTTGGATTTACGTCTTTGGTTTTGAACATGAAGTAGTCGATCATAGTCGGATAGGGAATAAGCTGCCGCGCCATGAACGATTGAAACTGATTTAATTAATGTTGGGATTTGATTAATTATCCCTTGTAATAAACCTAGACGTTGATCAAGGTCATCATCTTCAATTTCAGGATGAAGTTGTAGCCAAAAGTCTTGCAAACTTTTTTGTGTAAGTTCAATCCCTTTGGCAATCCCTTCAAAACCATGAATGTGAGTCCACGCTTCAAGCAACCAACCATATAAGCGAATATCTTTTGTATGTTCGCGAAGTAGATCTGACGATTTTTGGTGCACAAAGCCCCAATCTGCCTGTTTCGGTTCTGCGATCCAGTCGCCTTGATCCAATAGCGGGTCATCTTGTGTTTTAGCTTTTTTAATTGCATGAAAATCATTTGAAAATGAAAAATCACTACCGCAAGGTAAATCATCCGTAATCGGTTGCAATAAAGCGTCGAGCTCTAAACTCATATTCTACATCGTTCCTAGCTTATGCTTCTAAGGTTTTAGTCTTTTTGCTGCTACGTTTTTTTGCAGGTTTACTTTTAGGATCTAAAACATAAATAATTTCATCGTCTTTAACATCGATTTCAATGACTGATGGAATCTTTTGCTCGCTCATTGCCATGAGTAATTCAGTGGCTAAAGCAGGCAAGACCGTCGCATTTAAAATGTTATCGACATTACGCGCACCACTATCGACCTCAGTACAGCGACTTAATAATAATTCGACTAAATCATCGGTATAACGTGTTTGCGTACCATATTGTTTTTCAATACGCGCGGTGATTTTGCCTAATTTATGCTGAATAATGCGTACGAGCAGATCATCGTGCAATGGGAAATACGGCACAATACGCATACGACCTAAAAATGCCGGCTTAAATTGTTTATATAAAGCTGGTTTTAATACATCTAGAAGTTCTTCTGCTGACGGCCATTCTTCTACTGGCTGATTTAAACAAGCCTGCATAATGGCACTAGAGCCAGCATTTGAAGTCAGCAGGATAGTGGTATTTTTAAAGTCAATAACACGACCTTCACCATCTTCCAAAGTACCTTTATCGAATACTTGGTAGAATAGCTCTTGAACATCGCTGTGTGCTTTTTCAATCTCATCGAGTAAAACCACACTATATGGGTTACGGCGAACTGCTTCTGTCAGTACGCCACCTTGGCCATAACCGACATAACCTGGAGGAGCACCTTTTAAAGACGACACGGTATGTGCTTCTTGATATTCAGACATGTTAATGGTGATTAAATGAGACTCACCACCATATAACTCGTTTGCTAACGCAAGTGCAGTTTCGGTTTTACCCACACCACTTGGGCCAACCAGCATGAAAACGCCTTGAGGTTTATTTGGATCTTCCAATTTTGCCTTGGAGGTTTTAATGCCTTGTACCAGTTGATGCAGTGCATAATCTTGACCCATCACACGTTGTTCTAACTGTGCTTCAAGCTTCAAAATTTGCTGAATTTCATCATTCACCATTTTCCCAACAGGGATACCGGTCCAGTCTGAAATGATTTCATTAATAATTTGAGCATTTACACGTTCAAAAACAAGCGGCGTTTGACCTTGTAAAGTTGCCAATTGGTTACGTATATTGCTTAAAGTTTCAATATTTTCTGGTTTTTGCTCGGACTCTTGTTCAAGCGTTTTAATCTGTTGAACGAATTCGAGTTCTTTTTTCCACTGCGTTTCTGTCGACTGAATCTCTTGTTCAAGCGCGGATATTTGTGTTTTTACACTTTCAATGCGTTCGTGGTGAATAGGAATATTCTTATGTTCATTTTCAAGAATCGCCAATTCAAGCTTCAAATTATGTAATTGAGCATGAAGTTGATCCAATTTTACAGGTTGTGCATTTTGCGTTAATGCAACACGTGCAGAAGCCGTATCTAAGACACTAATCGCTTTATCAGGCAATTGACGGCCAGTGATATAACGGTGTGATGCATGGACTGCTGTAACAATAGCTTCATCGTCAATTTGTAAATTGAAATGTTTTGCCATTACGGGAATCATGGCACGCAACATGTCAATTGCAACTTCCTCAGTCGGTTCATCGACCTGAATTACTTGGAAGCGTCGGCTCAATGCGGCATCTTTTTCAAAATACTGCTTATATTCAGCCCAAGTCGTTGCGGCAATGGTTCTTAACTCACCACGTGCAAGCGCCGGTTTTAATAGGTTTGCTGCATCATTTTGACCTGCTTGACCACCCGCACCAATCAACGTGTGTGCTTCATCAATAAATAAAATGATTGGATGTGCAGAGGCTTGAACTTCATGAATGACTTGTTTTAAGCGATTTTCGAATTCACCTTTAACACTGGCACCCGCTTGTAGTAAGCCCATATCTAAAGTATGAATGCTGACATTTTTTAAAGCATCTGGAACTTGGTTGGTTGCAATTTTTAATGCCAGACCTTCAACAACGGCCGTTTTACCAACACCAGGCTCACCCGTTAAAATCGGATTGTTTTGACGACGACGCATCAAAATATCTAGCATTAAGCGGATTTCAAACTCACGACCAATCACAGGATCAATGCCACCATTTTTAGCTTTTTCAGTAAGATTAATGGTGTATTGGTCTAGAGCTGGTGTTTTAACTGGCGTAGTTGCATTCGTTTGTACTGCTGATTTTTCATCAAGTGATGCTGTTGCTAAATCTTCATTTTCAATGCTTTTTAGGCAAAGATCTAAAAATTTATGTTTAATCGTATCGATAGGTAATAAATCGAATAGAGAAGAAGCTCTTGCTGCGATTTGGTATAAATCTGGCGCGGTAAGCAGTGCAACAAGTAAATGACCACTACGAATTTGTGGATTTTGTTCAGCAGATGCTAATAACCAAGCTTGTTCAAGTAAGCGCACAATGGATTGGGCAAAAATCGGGGTGCGTGTATTTCCTTTTGGAAGTTGAGCGATACTTTCTTTGAGGTCATCTGCCAAACCGTCTGCAGAAACTTTGTATTTTTCTAAGAGTATTTGAAGGTCATTTTTATTGTTATAGGTTAATAATTCGAGTAAAAAATGTTCAATTTCGATTTCATAATTTTGCTGTGAAATACATGTATTGGCTGACTTTTCGAGTGAAATGCGGGCGTGAGGTGAAAGTTTAGTAATTAAAACTTTTAAATTATTCATAAATAACTCATCAAATTTAGAATCCACAGTACGAAATTTTACAAGTTTGACTGTGATCTCTTTTTTCTTGCTATAAAAATAAAAACTTTAAAATCAACACCTTATATATTATTAGTGTCTTGCTTTAGGCGATATAATACAGACTAAATAAAAAAAGGAAAAAGATTTTTTTATAAAATGAAACAAAAAAAAACAAATCGTCGACAAACTTTGGAGTATTTGGCACATTTTTGTATTGACTCTATGTGCTTATTTTTTGTTAAATCTGCAGCATATTTTTAATTTTGATAAATGAAGAGAAAACCCACGGGAAAATAAGTGGTGATTTCTCCACATAAATTAAGTTTTAGCACGTAGAAATACAGAGGCAATTTTGAATAAATTTAGTGTTTTATTACCTATAATTTTAGCAGCCAGTTTAACACAAACCGTTTTTGCAAAAGATAAAGCGGCATCTGTGAAAAAATCCTGTTTAAAGGATTATCCACTGGCAGTAGGTGATACAGATCCAGAGATTATTGGTTTTTATAATCAGTTATGTGACAAAAAAAATAAGAAAAATGAGAACTTAAAAAATGAAATTTTTGTAGATATTGCCAAAAAATATCAAGCTAATGGTTACAATTTAAAAGCATTGCAAGCGGTCAATCTGCTGCGAGAAAAGAACTATCAGTCGCCTGAACTTACTGATGTCACTTTTTTAGCAGGTATCGCTATTTCATATAATGCGCTGAATCATATGCGCAGTAATGAAAATCGTACTCTAGATGAACAGACCTATTCTCCTGCCAAAGTATTGTCGGATAATATTCGTTATATTCAGCCGACGATTGATAAATCTAAGTCTACTGCAGCAGATGCTCGTGAAAAAAGCACTGAATCTTCGAGCAATGTGAAATCTAAACAGACGATACCTACAAAAAAACGAACCAATACAGCGTCTACCAAGCCTAAACAAACGACTACAGCTGCAAGCAAAAAGAAAACCACCACGCCAGCAAAACCGCAGACTACAGCGAAAAAACCTGCTACTAGTGGTTCACCTTTCGATACATTGAAGAATAAATAACAAGGAAAAGCACTCATGGCAAAACGTGAAAGTGTACAGAAAAAACTTCAACGAATTCGTCCTCCTCGTGTTCAATTGACTTACGATGTTGAAGTTGGCGACGGTAAAGAAATTAAAGAGTTACCATTCGTTGTTGGGGTGTTAGGTGATTTCTCTGCGGCATCTGAAGTAGAGAAAACTAAATTAAAAGACAAGAAATTCATTAATGTTGATTTAGATAATATTGATGAGGTAATGGAGTCTTTAGCGCCACGTGCTAATTTTCAAGTTGAGAATACCTTGACTGAAGACGGTGGAAAAATGTCGGTAGATCTTACATTTAAGAGCATGGCCGATTTCACTCCAGAGCAAGTTGTACAACAGGTTGATCCATTACAAAAGTTAGTTGCTGCACGTGAGCGTCTGTCTGACTTGCGTAATAAAATTTCAAATAATGAACGCTTAGAAGATTTACTGGATGAAGTGTTACATAACACTGATCAAATTCGTAAGTTGAGTGTGGAGGCAGAAAATGAGTAATTTTAATACTGCAACTGCTGCAAACCTTGAAGCAACTGAAGAATATTCGCTTTTAGATTCAATTGTCGAACAAAGTCGTATTGCGCGTACAGATCAAGAACATGATCGTGCAAAAAGTCTGATCGGTGAACTTGCCAAAGAAGTCATGGCAGGTACCATCACCGTTTCGGACAATATGACTTTATCAATTGATAAGCGTATTGCTGAAATTGATGCGTTGATTTCATCTCAGTTAAGTAAAATCATGCACCATGCTGAATTTCAAAAAATTGAATCGACATGGCGTGGTTTGTATTATTTCTGCCAAGAAACACCTTCAAATTCTTTAACAAAAATTCGTATGTTAAATACGACGAAAAAAGAATTGATTAAAGATTTCCAAGGTGCGACCGATTTTGACCAAAGCACGTTGTTCAAAAAAATCTATGAAGAAGAATATGGATCATTCGGTGGTGCGCCTTATGCAACACTGATTGGTGATTTTGAGTTTGACCGTACTCCATCTGATATGTATTTGCTTGAGCAAATTTCACATGTCGCTGCGGCTGCACATGCACCGTTTATTTCGGCTGCTAGCCCGAATATGTTGGGACTAGAGTCTTTTACTGATATTGATCGTCCGCGTGATGTATCTAAAATCTTTGAAACAGCAGAATATGTACAATGGCGTTCATTCCGTGAAAGTGACGATGCACGTTATGTTGCGTTGACAATGCCACGTGTATTGGGTCGTTTGCCATATGATCCAAAAGAAGGCATTGCCACTGAAGGCTTTAACTTCGTTGAAGAAGTTTCCGGCGAAAACCACAATGAATATTTATGGATGAACGCGGCTTATGCCTTTGGTACGCGTTTAACCAATGCATTTGATATGCACGGTTGGTGTGCTGCGATTCGTGGTGTAGAAGGTGGTGGTTTAGTTGAAGGCTTGCCTGTCCATACATTCAAAACCAATGATGGCGAAGTGGTCTTTAAGTGCCCAACTGAAATTGCAATTACCGACCGTCGTGAAAAAGAACTGAGTGACCTTGGTTTTATTCCGTTGGTACACTGCAAAAATACTGATTATGCAGCATTTTTCGGTGCGCAATCGACGCAAAAACCTAAAAAATATGACAGCGATACAGCTAATGCAAACTCTGCATTGTCTAGCCAGATCCAATACATCATGGCAGTTTCACGTATTGCACATTATTTAAAAGCAATGATGCGTGACAAAGTGGGTAGTTTTGCATCAGCGGGTAATGTTGAGACTTTCTTAAATGAATGGTTGTCGCAATATGTATTACTCGATGATGGTGCATCTCAAGAAGCTAAAGCTCAGTATCCATTGCGTGAAGCTTCTGTAAAAGTTGTAGAAAATCCAGCTTTGCCTGGTCACTACAAATCTGTGGTTTTCTTAAGACCACATTTCCAGTTGGATGAGTTGTCTGTTTCATTACGACTTGTGACCGAGTTACCTCAGTCCTCAAATTAATTTTGGGTCAACACTATAATAACTTTAAATAAATAGGTATTCAGAACAATGAAAGATATATACATTCAATTTCGTGGTAAGTACAAAGTAGACGGCGAATCTCGTGATGCAGAGCACAAGAGTTGGTTAGAAGTAAACTCTTGGACGCATAACATCCGTCAACCTAAATCTGCGACTTCTTCAAGTGTGGGTGGTCACACTGCAGAACGTGTAGAACATTCTGATATGGTTTTTGTTAAAGATTTAGATGCGACAAGCCCTAAACTTTGGGAAGCGTGTTCAGCAGGTTATACATTTGATGAAGTTCAAATTGATTTCTACCGTGCGAATGGCGACAAACGTATCAAATATCTTCAAATCAAACTGAAACATGTGTTGGTTTCTAGCGTGACTCCAACTGTAAATGATGAAGGTGTTCCACACGAATCATTTGGTTTGAAATATGCTGCAGTAGAGTGGACATATAACCAACAAGATATTAACGGTACTGCGAAAGGTGCTGTTACTAAGAAGTGGTCATTATCTAACAACACTGCTTCATACGCAGCGTAATAGATGGATTCAGATAGAGGCTAACTTGGGTAGCCTCTATTTTCATTTTTTTAAATATTTATAAGAAGATATGAATCTCGATCAGCTTTATCCTTACGGTTTTAGAACGACTTTATTTGACCGCTTATTACCAGCAGATGCTCAGCAGACTCAAGGTCTGTCTTTGCAAGAACTGCGTGAATCTGTTGCTTCCGATTTAGAGGATCTCCTCAATAGTCGGGTGGCAAAATTAGATGAACTGATTGATGACTTTCCATTAGCAAAAAAATCTATTTTGCAATTTGGCATTATCGATTTTGTGGGCTTATCGACTGCAAATCCATCGGATCGCGACAAAATTTGCCAGTCAATTGAGCAATCGATTGCTGCACATGAACCGCGTTTAAAACAGATTCGAGTCGAAATGCTCATGGATGGCCATAATATGGGG
The DNA here is from genome assembly GCF_013417925.1 of Acinetobacter sp. YH12218. Taxonomy (NCBI): domain Bacteria; kingdom Pseudomonadati; phylum Pseudomonadota; class Gammaproteobacteria; order Moraxellales; family Moraxellaceae; genus Acinetobacter; species Acinetobacter sp. YH12218. The sequence continues at coordinate 17,230 of NZ_VPDB01000037.1, read as the reverse complement.
GCACTATGTTTAAGTATTCAGGCATATTTAAATATTCATCCTTTATATGAACCGGTTATTTTTGATGCCTTATTAAAACCAACAACACAACAATATGTTATTTCTCCAAGAGCTTAATGAAGTGGGTTATCTGTGATTGAAGAGCTGTTACCGTATTACGAAAAACAACTACAGGAATTTGGACAACAGTCCCGTGAGTTTGCTAGTAAATACCCCAAAATCGCCCAGCGTTTGTCTTTAAACCAAGAACAAATAGATGACCCGCATATTGAGCGTTTAATTCAAGCATTTTCTCTAATTTCTGCACGGATTGATAAAAAACTTGCAGATAGTTATGACGTTTTTACCCGTTCAATTTTTGAGGTGATGTTTCCTCAATATTTAAAACCATTTCCTGCATGTTCTGTGGTGAGCTTCGAAGATATAAATAAAATTAAGCAATTAACAGATCGACACGTTATTCCAAAGGCGACCAGTCTAAAAGCCAAAAGTACGCGTGGTGTTCAATGTGAATATCAGACGGTACAAGAAGTCACTTTATTACCGATTCAATTAAAACAGCTCAATTTCAAAACTCATCCATCGGCACATATGCATTTAAATCAAAATGCTACATTGAGCTTAGGATTTGAAATTTTTTCGAATAAGCACGCTTTACTCAAAAATGAAACTTTGCCGATATTTTTAGACGCTATTTCTAATTTTCCTTTACAGGTTTTAGATAGTATTTTTAAATCGACTACGAGTTTTTCGATTCGTGTGGGGCAGCACATTTTTGATATTGCCAATCCATTTGAAATTATGGGCTTTGATGAAGTTCAAAGTGTTCTACCTATCGATCAGCATACGCATCATGCATATCGTTTATTGATGGAATATTTTTGTGTTCCTGAAAAATTCAATTTTTTAAATCTAAATTTAGATTTCATTAAGTTTTTAAGTTTAGAACACAGTGAATTTGATGTTCAAATGCACTTTAAGCTTAATTTAAACGATCAAGCGGCAATTCGAAATTATTCTGAATTAAATGCTGCAAATTTTAAATTGTTTGCTACACCAATCGTTAATCTCTTCAATAAACAAGCAGAGCCGCAAAAGATTAATCATAAGAGAATGGAATATCCATTGGTGACAGATGCGCACCATCCTGAATATTTTCAGGCCTATAGCATTTTAAAAATGAATATGGTGCGTGAAAAAAGTAACCAAGATGAAGTGTATTATCCGGTACTGCCTTTTTTTGCAATGAGTCATTATCATCAAGATAAAGTCCAGTTTTTTTATAGTTTAAATCCGCAGCAGATGAAGAATAAACATCAGGAATTAAACTATTCAATCATATCTCGTGCTTTAGACCCGCATAGTACTCAGTCCGATTTTATTAGTACTGAACTTTTGTGTAGTAATCGTGAGTTACCTTACGAAAGTTATAATAAAGATCAGAATGCATTAACACTGAATGATAGTAATTTGGCACGTCGTGCTCTGATGCTCAAACGACCGTCGTTACCGTATTATTTTGAGCAAAATAAACAAGAACAGTGGCGGGTCATTTCACATTTATCTTTGAATAATATGTCTTTAATGAAAGGCGATGCGGTCTCTCATATTAAAGAACTTTTGGAATTGTATAATTTACCTAAATCAAAAGAAAACCAAATTATTATCGACTCCATAAAAAAGATTCAGTTTTCTACTACGCAGAAACTTGTGGATAGTAAACCATTTCCATTATTTGTCAGAGGTTTAAAAGTACAGCTCGATATCGATGCGGATATATTTAGAGGACATAGCCTATATATATTTAGTCAATTGCTGGCCCATATCTTTAATTTAAAAGTCAATATGAACAGCTTTGTCGATGTCTCGGTTTTTGATGCAAATAGTCAACAGGAGTTATACCAATGCGTGCAGAACGTTGGTGGCAAGAAAGCTCTGTAATTGACGGACTTTTCCAAGAACCGAAAGCCTACGAGTTTGTTCAAGCTACTCGTTTGTTAAGACATGCACCTTATGGAGCAGCTCAAGTCCATTGGGCCAATGACTTTGAGTTTAATAGTTCACTTAATTTGAACTTCCCGAACACTGAAATTGAAAGTTTAGAGTTCAACGATGAGAAAGTTGAACTGACAAATTTAATGGTGGGTTTAACGGGTATTCAAGGTGCATTACCTTATAGCTATACCAATAAGATTAAGCTCAGCGGGCGACATCAGCGACACGAAACACAAAAGTTTTTAGGGCTGTTTAATCATAAATTAACAGCACATTATGTTGATGCCAGTTTAAATTATCATTTACCTATTCGTTATGAAATCGAGCAGGATAATCACTATCTTGATATTTTACATGCATTAAATGGTTATATCAGTAGCCAGCATGATCAGCCAGATTTAGATGATTATTTTGCTGAATTCTCAGGTTTAATGCAGGGGCAAAACAATACAGCTTATGCATTAAAAACCATGCTGAATTGTATCTTTAAGCAGAAATTTGATATTCGAGAATTTATCCCTGAAACTTTTGTATTTGAAGAAGATCAGAGAACATGTTTAGGTGGATCTCAGCCGAGCTTATTGGGGCTGAATACTTTTTGTGGTGAGAAGATTCAACAGATTGACGAAAAAATTGAAATCGTGATTGGACCTTTAAATCATGAAGATTATTTAACATTTTTACCGAATCAGGCACGCAGCCTAAAATTAAAACAAATGATTCAAACTTGGTGCAGTCCAACATTAATGGTGGATGTGCGCTTAATTTTACAAAAAGAAGAAATAAAACCGGTGTGTTTAAATTCTTTGAGCGGAATTGGTTTAGCTCAGGGAGCATTTTTACAGCCGAATAAACAGGTCGATAATACAGAAACCTGTTATGCCTTAATGGGGAATTTATAATAATGCTGAAATTAATAATTGGTACCTTTAGTACGCTTTTTGTTTTGTGTACTGCTTTCGTGATTTTTTACTGGCGAGATACAGGCTATGACCCGACGGCTTTGGATCTGGTCACCTATTTTCTACTTCTTCCTGTCGCATTATGTGCGATTATTTTGTCGCCTTATTTGATTTATAAGAGCATTCAACATCAAAAAGAAAAAAAGCTTGAAGCTGAAAAACGTGCCGAGGAACAAGCTGAGCAACAACAACTTGAGGCCATTGAACAAGCAAAACCGAAGCCTGTCGATGTACAGCAATTTCGTTTAAATGTTTATTCTTCAGCGGCTTGGCATAGTTTTGGTGAAAATGAACAAATTATCCAAGATATTCAACAATTCAAAAGTCCTGAACTTGATGATAAATTATTCAATGCATACGGTTTGCCTGTTCTTTCATTTCGAATCAAAGATTTAGATGAACTTACTAGTGAAGAAGCAGATGATGAATTTAGTGCCATCACCATGCGTGAAAAACGAATCCAGTCACTTATTCAGCAACAACTAGAGCAACACGCTGAAAGTCTATTTTTAATTGCTGAGCATCTGAAGCAATCAGCACTCTTTTATGATAGTGAATTGGCATATCAGTACCGTATGCATCCGGGTTGGGTGGATCCAGATTATACGCAAGATGAACATCCAGAACATTTGGCGAACAATGCACAGCAAGTTTCACGTTTAAATCGTTTAAATGTCCATATTTTGCTTGCTGATAATTTGATTCATCAATGGAATGATGATTATGCTCAAATTATTCAGCAGTATCTATCTGACGGATTTTCGATCATTCCCGAACAAATTCATATCGAGCCACATTTTATCGGCACTCAAGTCGCTTATTCAGAATGGTTAAGCATTTTAGAGATGATTTCAAAACAAAAGTTTGAAGTCAGTTTGATTCTCAATGCTGACTCTGAAATCGACCAAGAATGGATTGATGAAAAGATGTGGTTACAAGAAAAATACATTGCTGCAGAGTTTGCATCGAGTTGGTGTTTGGCTGCTTCAGACGTTCAAGTTCGAGGTTTAACTCCAAATAAAGTGCTACAAGTGGTGGCACATGAGCCTGAGTTGAAACGTAATTTAGAGCTTAAAGCACTGAATAATTTAGATCAGTATGATCAAGAACAACCCTTTTTATTGATGTTAGATGATGCAACGGATATGAAAGTGGTGAAAAAATTACAGTATAAATTTAATGAAACCGCGATTAAAACCTATCATTTTTTATATACAAAACAGAATCTTGGAAATACCCAGCAATTGGCAAAAATTTTTGGATTCATGTTGGGTATGCACTTGCCAGAAGAGTTAACTGCCATGATTTATAGCACAGACCAAGAATCGACATTTGCTTTTATTCAAGCATTTTCAGTAGAAGATGAACTTGAACAAGAAACTGTTTAATTAGAATTAAGACGAAATTGAGAACATTGTGAACACACTATTTTATACGATCCTCGGTTATGTTTGGCAGTACGTCACCAATCCTAAAGCGATGGTGGCTTTGTCATTTTTTGTGGCCATTGTGGCTATGCATAATTCGATTCCACAAAAGACTTTTTACATTGTGGTTGCTGTTTATATTCTCGGATTAATTCTGTGGGGTATTTATGAATTAGTGCAGCATTATCGTCATAAACAGCAAGGCGAAGAGCTAGCTGAGGCGATTGCCAAAGATAATGAAGCTGAATACGGCAAACAAAAGAATAAAGAAGAACTTGTGCTGATCAATCAGCAAATGAAAGACTCGATTCAACTTATCCGTAAATCAAAACTCGGCGACAAAAAGGGTAATGCAGCCCTATATGAATTACCTTGGTACATGGTGATTGGTAACCCAGCAGCGGGTAAAAGTTCAGCGATTTATAATTCTGGTCTTAGATTTCCATTTGAAGAAACTCATCAGAAAATGGTGTCGGCAGGTCTAAGTGGTACTCGTAACTGCGATTGGTTTTTCTCTACAGATGGTGTGTTACTCGATACCGCAGGTCGATATTCAGTTTATGCCGAAGACCATTCAGAATGGTTAGGCTTTTTAAATATTCTAAAGAAAAACCGTTCTAAAGCACCAATTAACGGTTTAATCGTGATTGTTTCTGTGGCGGAGCTTGTTAGTCAAAGTCCTGAAAAATCAATCAAATTAGCCAAAAACTTACGCGCACGTATACAGGATTTGACGGAACGTTTAGAAATTTTTGCGCCAGTCTATATCGTTTTTTCAAAAATGGATTTGATTGCTGGCTTTACAGAATTTTTTGATTGTTATGATAAGGATGAATTTGATCAAGTTTGGGGTGCAACGCTACCTTATGATCCAGACTCATCCGAACATGCTGTTGAGATGTTCGAAAAGCATTATTCAATTTTATACGATGGTTTGAAGAGTGTGAGTACTACGCACTTGAGTCGTCGTCATTCGCAAAATATTTCTCCAAGTGTAATGACATTTCCGCTTGAGTTTAAAAGTTTAAAGCCAGTGTTAAAAACTTTTATTGGTACGTTGTTTCAAGACAACCCTTATCAGTTTAAACCGGTATTCCGTGGTTTCTATTTCACCAGTGCGTTGCAAGAAGGTGTAATTGAAAGTCCGATGACCGAACAAATTGCTGAAGATTTCCATTTGGTGAAAAGTACGGATAGTGAGTTTGGCATTCCGACAAATTCTGTTTCGCAAGACCATGGTTATTTCTTAAAAGGACTCTTTTCAACCGTCATTTTAAAAGATAAAAATCTGGTTAAACAACATATTAATCCTGCACGTAAGCGTCAGCGTTTTATGGCATTTATTGCTGCATTGTTATTGGTTGCAGTGGTACTTGGGTTGTGGGTTTGGTCGTATCGTAATAACCAACAACTCGTAGCGGAAGTTCAAGCTGACTTAGACAAAGTTGTGCAAATGGAAAGCCGTAGCGGAAGTGAGCTTTCGACTCAATTGGATGCATTACTGATATTACAAGGGCATTTACAACAACTTGATCATTTTGATGAAGATCGTCCATTGAAATACAGCTTTGGTTTATACCAAGGGAATAAAATTCGTGAAAAACTCAAAGTTGAGTATTTACGAGGTATTCAACAAATTGTATTGGCACCATCTCAGCAAAATATGGCGCAGTACTTACAACGCGTTAAAGCCAATGAAGCAACGTTGAAAGAAAATCACGTCAATGTGCAAATCACTCAAGCTGTGAAATCAAATCAGCCCTATTTAGAACCATCGGATACTAACCCTCAGGATGCCTACAATGCACTGAAGGCGTATTTGATGATGAGCAATCATAAATATATGGAATCGAGCCATTTGAGTGACCAAGTTACTCGTTTCTGGCGTTCATGGTTAGATTCAAATCGTGGTCAAATGCCACGTGGGGAAATGATTCAAAAAGCCGAACAAGTTTTATCTTATGCGATGACTTTAGCTGCTGATCCTGCGTTCCCGCAAATGGAATCTGATCCTTTATTGGTTGATCAAACACGTCAATTATTGACGGCTGTTACTATGGGTATTCCTGCACGTGACCGCGTTTATAATGAAATTAAAATGCGTGGTTCGGTACGTTTCCCTGCAGTAACTGTGAAGCAAATTTTAGGTGAAACAGGCCAAAACAGCATGTTGGGTAGTTATGCCTTGCCGGGTATTTTTACTTACCAAGCATGGAATGATTATGTAAAAGATGCGATTAACCAAGCTGCGAATAATCCGACAGATACCCAAGATTGGGTACTCAATACCAATCGCTCTGATGACCTGACGTTTAGTGGTAGTCCAGATCAGATCAGTAAACAGTTAACCGAACTTTATAAGCAGGAATATATCGCTGAATGGCGTAAATTTTTAAATGCTGTGCATTATGGAAAAGGTGCAGATGTCGCTCAGCAGTCACGTTTTATCGATATTTTAGGTGAACCTGAGAATTCGCCAATTCGTAAAGTGGTCGACCGTATTGCGAAAGAAACCAGTTGGGATAATCCAATTGTTCAAGCAGAACTGGCTGCACCTCAGAAAGGCTTTATTGCGTGGTTTAAACGTAAAGTTCTCAGCCGTGATGATGCGCAGCAGGCACAGCAAGTTGTTTCTAAAGCAGGTCAAGGTGTTATTGCAAAAGAATTTGATGTGTTCTATCAATTGGTTCGTAAGCGTGATGATCAGCAAAACAAATCTATTTTAGATGAATACATGCTGTCTCTCAGTCAAGTGCGCAGCAAGTTCAATGACTTGAAGAGTGGCGGTGATATGGGGCCTGCAAGCATGACATTGGTGAAACAAACCATCAATGATCAAAGCTCTGTCTTTAATAGCACGCAAAAATTTGTGGATGAAAAAATGTCTGTGGGTCTGAATGAATTAGATCAACAGTTGATTCAAAAACTCTTTATGCAGCCAGTGACCCAGTCATTTGAAGTTCTTTTGATCCCAGCTCAAAACGAAATTAATAAGTTGTGGGCAATGCAGGCGTATCAACCATTTACAACTAATCTTGCGCCTAAATATCCATTTAATAGCAATGCAACTTTACAAGCAACCAGTAATGAAATTAGCCAAATTTTTGGTGAAAACGGAAGTATCGCTCGTTTTGTAAAAGAATATTTGGATCCATTGGTGATTCGTCGAGGCTATACCTTAACCACGAAAACATGGAAAGATTTGGGCATTGGTTTAAATCCACAATTTGTAGCGAACTTCCAACGCTATGTTGCGCCAAGTAATGGCGTTGCTACAGGGGAATTGAGTCAAGCAGCACCTGCGGCAACCAATCAATCGAACTTCCAGTTCTTCCCATTAGAAAATACACAGTTGCTTTCATATACCATTGATATTGATGGTCAACGTATGGTGTATGAAAATGGTGTGCAGCAATGGGTGAACTTCGTATGGCCAAATAAAGGGGCAATTCCGGGCGCACGTATTACCGCGATTGACTTAGATGGTCAAACGCATACCATTTTTGATGAGCCGGGTGAATATGGTATTAACCGATTGGTTGAAGGCGCTCAGCGTACACAAAATGGTAATTCATTTGAAATGGTGTGGCGTAGCAAACAAAATCCAAAAGTGTTTGTAAAAGTGAACTTCCGTTTAATCAGTGGTAACGCATCTGGCCCAACTACAGGTTCAGGCTATTCAGGTATGACTCTTGTTGATCAAGTGGTGACGAATAAAGGTGTTCGTGTCGTCGCAGCGCAAACGATGCCAGCAGGACAAGCGCCTGTAGCGCCAGCGACTTCACCGATGAGTGTTGTACAAGGAACAGCAACACCATGATGATGAATTTAAAAAACAAGAGCGGTGGCATTCGTGCAAAAGAACAAGGAGTGTGACGATGTATGAAGTGAGAACGACACCGCTGTATTATGGAAAATGTCCAGCTCGTGGTGACTTCTTAAAGAGCCGTGAACAATATTCACTGATTCAGTTAATTGATCAGTGGATCACGGAGGCGCTTGAGTTCGCTATGCGTTCAGACAATTTTAATGCAGCGTATAACTCACTGCCTTCATTAGATTTCTTTATTGCCAGTCCAAAAGATAAGCGTTTTTTGGTTGCCAATTTGATAAGCAGTGAAGACAGTTCAAAGCGTCAATTTCCAATGGTGCTGGCTCATTTGCTAGAAATTGATGATCCTTTCGATAATATTTTGTATGCACCATATCGTTATAAACAGACCTTAATTGACTTATATCAGCGTAACCGAGTGATGCGTTCTATTCGCGATCCCGATATTTTGCTCGATAAATTAGGCAAACTGAATAACGAAATCCAAGTGTTCGGAACAGAGGAAACCTCTTCTTTTTATGAGCACCATACGTTGCATTCATTTGCACGTTTATTGAATTTTACGCCTTATCAGTTGGCGCAAAGCATGATTGGTCTCGGTTTGCTGCTACAACCGATTATTCATCAGGGTACGTCTCGGTTGAATAAAGTGTTGATCTTACCGATCAATAATATTAGTTACTGTTATGAAATTGCGGCTTTTTGGGTCAATTTAATTAGTCGCTTTGTCGAAAACCAAGATGCTGAGTTACTCATTGGCATCCTACACAGTGATTCGCCAGTTTTACTGTTTGGTTTTCAAGGCGCTGATATTACAGCGCTGAGTGATGTATTTACCCAAAACATGCAAAGTGATCATTGGGTTTCCTTGATTGATGCTAGTTGGATTGATCCTTATCTTGAACAAAATGCAGGCTTAGCCGTTTTGGAACAGTCTTTGAGTGAGCGCCAGATCAGCCTTATTCATGGCATTAAACTTTTTAGACAGACTTTTATAGAAGAATAATGATGCAAAGAATCTTACCAATGTTGCCCAAATTTCTTGCGAGTGTGTACATTTTAGGTTGTTCGACTTTGCTTTGGGCAGAGCCTATTGTGATTGAAGGTGCTGTACCGAATGAAGCAACCAAGCAAGAAATATTAAATAAAGCCTATTTGACCTATGGTCAGGCAAATGTGGTTGATAAAATTCAGGTTCGAGCGGTTACAGCACCCAATGGTTGGGGCAATAGCGTAAGCCAAATGATTAATGATGACTTAAAAAAAGTAAAACAGGGGAAACTCTCTGTACGCGGAACGCAAGTCGATTTAAGTGGCAAGATGTCAAATCAAAATGATATCCAACCAACGACCACCAAGTTTCAGTCTTTGGTCACAGCACCTTTTCGTTTCAATGCACAGCTTTCTGTCAATCAGGCTGAACAGGCTATTATTGATGCGGCTTTACGTAATCGTATTATCGAATTTGAATCGGGAAGTGCTATTTTAGCGCCATCTGGGGTACAGATCTTAGATGAAATGGTTGTCGCACTGAATCGCGTCGGTGGGAAAAAAGTACGAATTATTGGTCACACAGACAGCTCGGGGAATCCTGAGAAAAACTTAAGTTTAAGCCAAGATCGTGCTAATGCAGTTAAAAACTACCTGATTTCAAAAAATATTGCAGCGGCGAACTTAAGTACTGAAGGGATGGGCTCAAATAAGCCTGTAGCAGACAATGCTACGCCTGAAGGTCGTAAGAAAAACCGTCGTATTGAGTTTGAAGTACTGTAACTATTGTAACTACAACGGCTAATGCGACGAATGAACCCAGTGTATCTAGACTGGGTTTTTTTATACCAATTGACTCAGTCGATTATTTGATAACTGAAAACGACATTTTTTAAAGCAGCAGAGCGAAAACAAAATAGGAACATATTTTGAATTGGGATGATGCTATTAATTTTTGCATTTTATACCACTAAAGCATTCATATTTTGAGTAATAAAACAGTGGATTCTAAAATCAATTAAGGTTAAAACATAAGAATCAGTTTTGGATATGCGTTTCATATCTACTGCTTTAACCTTGTCGATAAAGAATAATCACTTTTGACATGGTGCAAAGTTTTAAAAAATCTGCAGGACAGTGCGGAAAAACAACAACTCAATATGGATGAATGTGGGAGCAAAGAATGCTTGGTAATATGATGTTTAAACCGCTTTTGATTAGTAGCATGATTGAACATGCGGGTCGCTATCATGCGGATAGTTTAGTAATTTCAAAAAATACAGACACGACGATTACGAAAACCACTTGGGGTGAAGTCCATAAAAATTCAAAACGATTTGCCAATGTTCTTGCATCACTCGGTTTAAATTTAGGGGATCGTGTTGCGACCATCGCTTGGAATAACCATCGTCACTTAGAGTCTTGGTACGCTATTTCAGGTAGTGGTTATGTCTGTCACACTATTAATCCGCGTTTATTTCCAGAACAATTAATTTTTATCATCAATGATGCCGCAGACCGCGTGATGTTATTTGATAAAACCTTTTTGCCGTTAATCAAAGCAGTAAAACCACTATTAAAATCTGTTGAACATTTTATTTGTTTAGATGCACCAGATGCAGCAATTGTCGAAGCGGTGCCAGATGTTAAATTTTATGATGAACTTATTGCGGGACAATCTGCAGACTATACATGGCCAGAATTAGATGAATTATCGGCTAGTTCTTTATGTTATACCTCTGGTACCACAGGCAATCCGAAAGGTGTGTTGTATAGCCATCGTTCAACAGTCTTACACAGTTATGCGATTTGTATGCCGGATTCATTAAATATCTCAGCGCGGGATATTATGATGCCTGTTGTGCCGATGTTCCATGTCAATGCATGGGGTACGCCATATGCTGCGGCAATGGTGGGATGTACTTTAGTGCTGCCAGGCCCAGGTTTAGATGGAGCAAGCCTGACGCAAATGATTGATGACTATAAAGTATCCGTTGCATTGGGTGTTCCAACGATTTGGCAGGGTTTAATTAATGCTGCGCAACAAGCGGGTAGTCAGCTCCAAAGTTTAGTGCGTAATGTGGTGGGTGGATCTGCTTGTCCTCCTGCGATGTTAAAAGTGTTTAAAGAACAATTTAACTGTGAAACGATTCATGCTTGGGGGATGACTGAAACCAGTCCATTAGGTTCTTCAAACCAGTTTAAAGCCAAACATTTATTATTATCTGAAGAAGAACAATTACAAGTAAGATTGTCTCAAGGTCGTCCACCATTTGGGGTCGATTTACGTATTACCGATGAAGAAAACGGTACACACGAAGTTGCACGTGATGGCGAAACGACGGGTAATTTACAGATCCAAGGGCATTGGATTATTGGCAATTACTTTGGCAAAACAGAGTCTGCATTAACCTCAGATGGTTGGTTTGATACAGGGGATATTGCAACCCTGAATGAGGATGGTTTCTTAAAAATTAGTGACCGTTCAAAAGATTTGATCAAATCTGGCGGTGAATGGATTTCTTCTGTTGAGTTAGAAAATTTAGCTATGGGACATCCTAAAATTGCTATGGCGGCAGTGATTGCAGCAACCCATCCAAAATGGGATGAGCGTCCTGTATTGATTGCAATTAAAAAGCCAGATGTCGATTTATCTGATACAGAAATTTTGGATTATTATGCAGATAAAGTCGCTAAATGGCAGGTGCCAGATAAAGTGATTTTCGTGGATGCTATTCCATTGAGTGGAACAGGTAAAATGCTGAAAAAAGATCTACGTGAGCAATTTGGTGCTGTATTACTAGAAAGCTAACTTAATATAAGTCACTAACTAAATGTTGGTAAGGAGCAAAACGCAAAGGTAACATGCCTTTGCGTTTTTTTATAAAAACTTAAATTTTGATAAATACCATATGCTTAATATGAGGTTTTTAAATAAATTTTTTTCAACGAATCCATAACCAAGTTCAATGAATAATCTAGCTGTGTTGGGTCGCATTCAATTCAATAAAAGCGTAAATTGATGAGGCATCCACCGTTAAACCACCTTTCTTATGTTTCCAGTTTGGATCTTATTCACTTTAATGGCTGCTTTTATGCAGTCATGGCGCAATGCATTTCAAAAACAACTCAGTACCACTGTTGATGTGTATGGTGTTACCCTTGCTCGGTTTATTTTTGGGCTCCCATTTGCCTGCATTTATTTATTTGTGCTGTACCAACAACAGCCTGTGACTCAGGTGACCACATTTACACCTATGTTTTGGGTGTATGTGGTGATTGCAGGACTAAGTCAAATTTTAGCGACGATTTTAATGGTCTTGCTTTTTAAGCAAAAGAATTATGCCATCGGTGTCGGTTTAGCGAAAAGTGAAGCCATCTTTGCGGCCATAGTGGGGGTGATTTTCTTAAGTGAACATTTAAGTTTATTTGGTTGGATTGGTGTTTTGGTTGGTGGTGTTGCCGTTTTTCTTTTAAGCAAAGGTTCTCAACGACAAAAATTATCTCTGCCAACTTTATGCATCGGTGTAGGAAGTGGATTAAGTTTTGCAATTACCTCTTTATTGGTTCGTGAAGCCAGTTTAGAGCTAAGTGATTTACCGACTTTGCATCGTGCGGCATGGGTGTTGTTGAGTGTAATTGGCTTTCAATGTGTGATTATGCTGTTGTACCTCAGTCTATTTAGCCGTAAAACGCTCATTGCCATGTGGGAGAGAGTAGGTCTGACCTTTCGCGTTAGTGTCTGTAGCTTTCTAGCATCCTTGGGGTGGTTTACTGCTATGAGTATGCAAACGGTTGCGATTGTCAAAACCTTAGGTCAAATCGAAATATTATTTAGTCTTTTAATTTCTGCATATTTCTTTAAGGAAAAACTCGCAAGAACCGATCATTGGGGATTAGCCTTAGTGGTGATTGCGGCGATTATGGTGATTTGGGCTTAATATGTGCTTTAAACAGTCATGAAGGAAAATAAAGGCCAAATTTAAGTCAGATTTTCGAATATTTTTTTAATTAAAATATGAGAAAAATTAATGTTTACTAAGATATTTATCATGGAATTGTTTATGATTTAAAAGATGATTAAACTTTGAACATGATTGAAAATGCTCAATTTGTCCAATTTATATATTTATTTTTCGAATTTTAGCGTTAATTTTTTTTATTTATATTACCAAAATAATCAATGTTTTGATGGGAGGGCTTAAATTTGGAAATACTCATACAAACATTATCCTTCCCCGCATTGTTAACGATTTTAGCTTCGGCTTTAGGCTGTGGATTGCTCATCGGTTTGGAGCGTCAACGTAACAACAATTTGGACAGTGAACAGAGTTTTGCCGGTTTACGCTCATTTACCATTTGTGCGTTGTTTGGAGCATTGTGTTTTTTAATCCATTTAGCTGTAGGTGTGATCGGTGCAATTGTCGTCAGTATGTTTAGCTATTATGGATTAAGCCAACAAAAACAAGATATTGGTACAACCACTGAACTTGCTTTTGTCATGACCTATTTAATCGGCGCCGCTTGTGTTTTTAATATTCCACTGGCTGCGTGTTTGGCTGTGGTGCTGACCCTCATATTATTTGGAAAAAAAGGCTTACATCATTTTGCAGCGCATTGGATCAAAGACTATGAGTTAAGAGATGGGGTCTTTTTACTGGCATTGATCCTAATTGCCTTACCTTTAACGCCGAATCAAGCCTATTGGGGTTCAGTATTAAATCCCTATGTGATTTTAAAATTACTGATATTGATCTTGGTGGTGCAGTCATTAGCGCACATCGCCAAGCGGCTTCTATCCTCTGATAAAGCCATTATTTTATCGGCCTTGGCATCAGGTTTTGTGTCGAGCACAGCAACAATCGCAAGCTTAGGTATGGAAGTACGAGCAGGAAAAGCCAGTGCCAAAAGTAATGCAGGGGCAGGACTTTTTTCATGTGTTGCGACATTGGTTCAACTTTTGATCATTGTCCTTGGGGTGAGTTTTGCTTGGTTTAAAATATTAGTTATACCAAGTATCGTCGGCATCTTGATATTGGTCCTTGCTGCGTTATATCTGATTTATGGCTCATCTCAAGTTCAGCATAATAAAGAGTCAGAACCTGAAATGCTTCGTGTAGAGGCGAATGAAACAGTGCCGTTAGAAAATACTGATAGTCGAATGTTTAGCTTAAAACAGGCGGCAATCATTGCCATCACGCTTACTTTGATCCAAGCACTTGTTTATGGATTAAATCTCGCTTTAGGTGATAAAGGCTTAATTTTAGGGACATTATTAGCATCACTCTTTGAAGTCCATGCAGCTATGGCAACCGTGGTGATGCAAGGTAATATCGACAATTTAACATTGGTTTATGCTGTGGTGATTGGATTATCAGCCCATGCGATTTCAAAATGTGTGAATGCATTTCTCACAGGTGGCTGGAAATATTTTCTATATTTTGCACCAACACAGTTACTTCATATGCTGTGCCTAATCGCGGTTTTGTTATTCAGTTTAAGATAAATGAGCCAAGTGACTGCTTCATATTATTCATGGCGCAATTGCATTAATTTGGCTTTTATTTGTGGCCAACTGGTTGAAATCCAACATACCAGCGAACCGAATGTCACTAAAATGGCACCATGCCAAAAACTTAAACTCAGTGGTGTCTGTAAAATAAACATTGAAATTAATGAAGAAAAAATCGGACTAAAATACGATAAGGTCACCAATATCGTAATATTGCCTTTTATAATACCTACATTCCACGCTGCATAGCCCAATGCGGTCACGATGGACACGATTAACATATACTTACCGGTATGTAAGTCTACGGCAGGCATTCGCGTGATACCGTGAAATGTCAAAATTTTTAGCCATAGCACAATGGTGATCACGACGAAAAAGAATGAAATAGGGTTATGTCCATGACTGTATTTACGGGTAATCACACAGTAGAGTGACCATAAACTCGCGCCCATAAAAGCAAGAAAATAGCTTAATGGATTGGACTGAATGTTCGTAAAGACTGTAGACCAGTTAAAACTTCCATTACCCGTTTGGATCAAAATAATACCGCCCAAACTAATGGCTAAACCAATGATTACGAAAAAGTTAAATTTTAATTCTTTAAATAATATTAACGCGGCAATTGTCAGACTCGGCCATAAATAATTGACCAAACTGATTTCAATCGCTTGTTGAGCTGTTTGAGCCAAAGCAATGGCATAAGAAAAACACAACTCATAAATCACAAATAAAATGGTGGCGTATATCAAAAATTGGTGCGGAACCAGTTTAAGGTTTGGAATTTTAAATAAGAGCAATAGAATAATTGAGCTCAAAGTATACATAAAGAGCACAGCAAGATCAGGGCCAATACTGAAACTAATTTTCTTAAGTAAACCAACAATAGAAGACCATTGTAAGATTGCACTGAATCCAATCAGCGTTGCAAGATTTTTGGACATGATTGCTCGAAGATTTCGCAAATGGCGAATGAATTTTTAATTTTTATTATAGTCTTTATTCAGTCGTTTAGTATAAGCGTGAAATTATCAAACTCTATTTAATTAAAAAGATTTAGAGCTCGTCGTACGTCAAGAGCAGCATGGCGATGAACTAGGTTTAGGTTCTGGTTTATTAACACAAGATTTAAAATTTGGTCAATATATTCATACCTGTATTCGTGCGAATCCAAATTTTCACTTAGCAGAAGGCGTTCACTCTGCGATTTTGATTTGCAATGGCTCAGGAATGGCGAGTTTGCTTTCACATCTAAGGCAACGCGTCGCAACGGTGCACTATCAAAACAGGTTTATTTATGGTGAACGTCAACATGCTTTTGATGCAATTTTTGCTGATGAACTGCATGAATTACAAAACCAAGGTAAAATTGCAGAAATCGATCGGGTATTTTCTCGTGATGGATTTGCTTAAAAATATGTGCAAGATGTCCTAGTTGTGAAAAAAGCTGAATTGATTGATTGGCTAGAGCAAGGGGCTTGTCTCTATATCTGCGGCAGTTTAAATATGGTTAAAGCGGTAGATGCCACTTTGCAAGAGATACTGGGCATTGAACAACTGCATACACTGCGTAAAGCAGGTCGTTACCGCCGTGATGTGTATTAAAAATAATGGCTATTCAATAAATAAAGTAAAAAATCCTCCAAACGTGGGGGATTTTTATGTTTTCTGAATTCATTCAGCATTTATGCCTCACATATATTTTAAAATTGTGCTGAAAAATATTTGAATGACAATTGCATATTGGATGTACAACATCTACTTTAAATTTAGCTGAAGTAACTTTTAAACGTATTGAAAAATAACAGCTAAAAGCAATAATTCATTAAATGACTCTTTTAAGAAAGTTTATTTTCTTTGACGGAGGAAGTTTAAGGATTACTTTTATAAAGAGAACAACATGCTAAAAATGATCATACGCCCAGCCTGTGTAGAGGATGTTGATGGAATCGCGGCAGTCATTGAACCATTTGTCGATGATGTTATTTGCAGTGAAGAAGGTCGTGAGCGCTTTAAGCCCCACATGCTCAAACATATTTTTGAGCGTGATTTAATCCATTATTTTGTTGCTGAAATAAATCAAGAAATCGTTGGCAATGTAGCTTATGTGCATCCTGCACATCTCATGCATTTTTTCTTGAAACCTGAATATCATGGCCAAGGTTTTGGACGTCAAATGTGGGAGTTTATAGAAAGCGTAATAATGCAGCATGAGCCTGAGCATATTACGGTAAATTCGAGTTTCTATGCTTTAGAAATTTATAAAAAATTTGGCTTTGAGATTGTAGGTGAATTAACTCAGCAATGGGGAATTCACTACATACCTATGAGAAAGCAGGTAACTAAACCTATAAAACATTGAAAAATATTAAATCTTATTTAAAAATCATAGGACTTACGCACTATTATTTAAAGATTCTCTGTGGTAGCAGATGATTTTTATCGAGAATAAAGTCATCAATGAAGCTTTTGATAATTGGTCTAAATAATTTCTTCTGCCAACGATATACATTTT
>NZ_VPDB01000036.1:0-35034 GCF_013417925.1 Acinetobacter sp. YH12218 | reverse complement strand
CATGAAATACGGTATTCTGATGTGACAAAACCTGAATCCTGGTCGTTAAAGTGTTTGTTTGCACTCATATTTTAACTGTTAGGACTCAGGTTTTTTTATTTAAAGCAAACTATGGGACAGCAGTGGCTGTAAGCTCCCTTTTTTACTAATTTTTTTCAATTTTTAGATGTCAATCTAGGCTTCAATAAATTAAGCACCTAAACGCATTAATTTCTCTTGAATCGCATCGCTTACAAAAGCATTAAGAGAATTATCACTTGATGCTAAAACAGCTTTACGGTGTAACTCAGGACTAATACGGACATTAAATGTACCTTTGAATGGCTGATCGGGTTTTTTACCTAATTCAGCACAAGACTCTAAATATCCATCGACAGATTCCTGAAAAGCTTGTTCAAGAGTTTTTAATGTTTCTGCTTCATAAGTGATGAGATCACGGATAAATGCAAGCTTTCCAAATAACTCACCTGTTTCAAGATCAGGTTCAATTGTACCTAGATAACCTTTGTATTTTAAATAGCTCATAAAAATCCCTCCTGCTTGAGTGCCTGTTTTACAGATTTCAAAGCCCCACCTTTGATTTCATTTTCAGGGTGTGGCCTGTGCAGTAAAATCATGTGTTCAGTTTTCGTATTAAAAAAACGGACACGAGAGCCTGCCATTTCAAATTTTTCATAGCCGAGCTGATTCAGTAAAACGACTAAATCTTTATACGGAAATGTATTTTTTGAATTTCCAAATTTTTCCAGTAACTTTTCCGTTTTACCCATACTTCAGCCCTACTGCTATTGCAACTAAGTATAGTTACTTTTAAATAATAATTGCAACTATATTTAGTTGCAATTTCGTATAACAGCCCTTATGTTAAATCAGGTTTAAAACTTAATATCATGTGAATTAAAGTAGGTCGGATCAAACTCTATCTCTCCTATTTCATCCTCGATAATTTGCATGTAATCGTCATATCTTGGATGTTTGGGGTCTTGTAATGCATCTAAAATATCAAGATATCCAAAAATTCCTCCAATATCTTCAAATGGAGCATGATTTTGACCATCTATACAACATGGATATTTTTTATTTAAATCAGGAGATTGTCTGCTTTCTACAGTAATCAAATGTTCCCAACAATCGCCAAAATCATATGTATATATAATTTTTTTACCTACACGTAGAACTTCTTTCAATTTTTGTCTTTTATTGATCTTTTCATGCTTAATAGTCGTGAATTCATGTAAATGGCTATCTTCCCAATCAAAAGCGGATTGAATTGCCTTATGGAGCCTAGATAAAGTAGCTGCCGATGAAATTTGAATAGTTCTCCAGATTTCAGGATCACTACCTAGCAGACTAATTTTTAATTGAAAAACTTCATCAGAAGATTTGAGCTTTACAGTTCCCATAACAGCCTAGTTCTCAAAAAATAGTTTTAGTAAATCTAAAATTAACATAATACACGTTATACGAAATTCTTTAAATTTTCTATAAGCATCAATAGTTTAACTAAAGCCGTTTCAGTAAATAGCGCACTGAGACGGCTTTTTATTGATTCTTCACGTTTAACGCCTACTTTTTAAGCAATATTTCACGTTTTTTGTTAGTTAGATGCAACAATCATCATTTAAAGACGTAAAAAAGGCAGCTTCAGCTGCCTTTTGAAATCCCGAAAAATTAGATGCCGTATTTAACACGGTACGCTTCCATTTTCGCCAAGGCTTCAGTTTCGCCTTTTGCATCTAAGAAAGTCATTAAATCTTTCATAGTGATTAAAGCATGTACAGGAATTTCGAGTTCTTTTTGCACTTCTTGAATCGCAGACAAATCGCCCTGACCTTTTTCTTGACGGTCTAGCGCCACCAATACGCCCGCAATTTGTGCACCGGCATTTTTCAGAATAGTTACTACTTCACGAATCGCTGTACCCGCAGTGATCACATCATCAATGATCCAGACTTTTTTACCTTCAACAGACGCACCAACCAATACACCGCCTTCGCCATGGTCTTTCGCTTCTTTACGGTTAAAGCCCCAAGGTACGCTCACACCATGGTTCTGTGACAGTGCGACAGCCGTTGCTGCTACAAATGGAATACCTTTATAAGCTGGGCCAAAGACCACTTCCACATTATCGCATTGTGTTAATTTAGCTGCATAGCCAGAAGCCAATAATGATAAGGCTTCGCCATCGTTTAGTAGACCTGCATTAAAAAAATAAGGACTCACACGACCCGATTTTAAAGTAAACTCACCAAATTTAAGCACACCACGTGATAATGCGAGTTCGATAAAAGCTTGTGGATTAAATGCCGCTTGCGCTGTCATGAGGTGCTCCATTTTTTTAAGTTTGAGGTTAAACCTGAGCATGATACCAAAGAGTAGCTATCCAAGTGATCAAAAAATTTTACGTGTCGTTTCAATTAATGTGAATGGTCTGCGTTCCGCTGAAAAAAAAGGTATTTTTGACTGGATGGCAACTTCAGATGCCGATGTCATCTGCATGCAAGAAAGCCGCATTACCCATGAACAATGGACCGATAAATTTAAACCCGAAGGTTGGTTTACACACCTTTTCCCTGCAGAACGCCCAGGCTATGCCGGTACTGCGATTTATAGCCGCCTACCTTTTGTTTCAGTGACAGATGGTTTAGGTTTTGAATTGGCAGACACTCAAGGCCGCTTTATTTCTGCTGAGTTCGATTTAGGACTTGGACAAACTGCACATATTTGCTCGCTCTACCTGCCTTCTGGTTCATCGGGTGAAGAAGCTCAGGCACGTAAAGATTTATTTTTAAACGAATACAAACAAATTTTGAAGCAATGGCGTGCTGAAAATAAGTCAGTGATTGTTTGCGGTGACTACAACATCGTGCATAAACGTATTGATATTAAAAATTGGTCTGGGAACCAAAAGGCTTCAGGCTGCTTACCACATGAACGTGCATGGCTCGATCATATTTATGATGAGCTTGGCTATGTCGACACCTTCCGTGAGGTACGTAAAGAAGCCGAGCTTTACTCTTGGTGGTCTAACCGAGGACAAGCGCGTGCCAAAAATGTGGGTTGGCGTATCGACTACCATGCATGTTCACCAGACTGGAAAGAACGTACAGTCAATGCTTGGATATTTAAAGATGAATGGTTTAGCGACCACGCCCCTGTCATTATTGATTATAAAATTTAAGCTTCCAACAATTAATTGAGTGAACGATTGTTTACTCAATTAGAGCTTATTTCTCACATTACATGACGAATTTGTGGATTTATCTCATAACTTGAACATAGCATTATGGTCGCACGGCAAAGGGACATGTCAGGATGACATAAAAGGATTGGACGCCGAAGGAAGTATAAAAACAAACTAAATGATTTAGCTTGTTTTCAAGGATGTGACAATGGACGTTGGATTGAGACCCGCATGATCAGGATGATTAAATGCGGGTTTTCTCTTATCTAGTCCCCACATCTATAGACTCAAACATCCCCCAAATAAAACAGCTAAAAATTCGATCTGCACAGCATTTTCTTATTCTCGCTTTCTTTCTACTTTTGACTGTGCAACCTTAAGCTGAATTTTCTTGTTATCGCAGCGCTTTCTTTTCTGATTCGTTTTGTTCTGTAGGCTATTTTAAAACACCAAAATGTCGTTTTGATGACAATACCCAATATTTATTACATGCGACTTTTACAGCAAAACATTTATTTCTCAATCCACATCCAGATCGAGCTTTGAGCATTGATGAATTAGCCTGTAGGATAATGCTGAATTGTATTTTTATCTTATTGTTTGAATAATTGAGGACATCTGTTCATGCTTAAAATTTATGGCATCAAAAACTGTAATACCATGAAAAAAGCTTTCGACTTGCTCAACGAATTAGGCCTAAGTTACGAATTTCATGACTATAAAAAAGAAGCGATTGATGCTAAAACCGTAAAAAAATGGCTCGATGCCAAAGGCGCTGATGTGATTCTCAACAAAAAAGGCACCACATGGAAAAAACTCAGTGAAGAAGAGCAACAGACAGCCTTAGCCAGTGAAGAAAATTTGATTCAGTGTTTAACAGCGCATAGCAGCATGATTAAACGTCCTGTACTCGATACAGGTAGCGATTTATTGGTTGGCTTTGATGAAAGCGCTTACCGTGCATTGAAATAAATTTTTTTATCACACTCATGCACGGCTCTAGTTCAATTGTGGCTGAAAATAGGCTATAAAAAAGCCTGACATTGTCAGGCTTTTTTTGTTTGAATCATGTCAAATTAGTTGGCACGAATCCATGTTTGATTACGACCTAAAGCAGCAACGCCAATAAAGCCGCGAAGCTCTAGTTTTTTGCCACCATCAGCCAATTGACCTTTTAACTTGTAAGTTTTACCTGATTGAGGATCCAAAATTGAACCGTCTTCATAGCTTGTACCACCTACATTTTTAAGACCTGTCACAATACGTAAGCCTTTTAATGATTTGTTGTGATATGGGCCTTCACATTTTTTACAAGCGTTTTCTTCACCTGGTGTCAAAACTGACTGAATGCTCGCAGAAAGCGTACCATTTTTTTGTTCAGTGAATTTTACAATCGCTTTTGGCTGCTTGGTTTTATCATCAATGGTTTTCCAAGTTGTACCATTTAGCGGATCTGCAGCATTTGCAAATGCGGCTAAACTCATCAATCCTAATGCTAGTGCAATTTTTTTCATTTTTGTTTATTTCCCTGGTCTGATATAGACGACATTAGTATCCAAAAGTCACAACAATTTATCAATTTTTGTATGTGACCGTTTAGTGTAACCTTGTAATTTGTGTTGGTAAATATGCTCACACGATTCCAAAAATAGAAAAAGATGGAAAGACAATGAAGATATCACCACTGACGAAACAACTGATTACAGAAAGCATTTTAAAAACCACAATTCGTGGACCGAGCCAGTTCAATTTACCGCCCAATACTTTACGTTTTGCTTTGGAACAAATGTGTCGTGCATTTCCTCAAAACCCGGATGTACAAATTCGTCCTATTCGCTTAGCCGGCTTAAAAGCCGAAGAAATCAAACCTCAACAGGCATCGACCCAACTCATTTTTCATATTCATGGGGGCGCATTTTTCTTGGGTTCGATGAACACACATCGGGCGTTTCTGACTCAAGTTGCGGCACGCACGCAAATGCAAGTGTTACATTTGGATTATCCTTTATCCCCTGAAGCACAGTTCCCTGAAGCACTCGATGCCCTTTTTGATGTGTATGCGGTGTTATTAGATCAAGGGGTTCAAGCCAAAGATATTATTTTGTCAGGCGACTCTTGTGGTGCAAACTTGGCGCTTGCCTTAGCCCTTAAAATTCAACAGGACCAACTTCCACAAGTCAGTGGTTTGGTGTTGATGTCACCGTTTTTAGACCTGACGCTGAGCAGTGAGTCTTTGCGTTATAACCGTAAGCATGATGCGCTGTTAAGCATAGAAGCCCTTGAAACAGGCATTGATTATTATGTACCACGCTCGGTCGATCGAGCTGATCCATTGGTCTCGCCTTTTTTTGCAGAGCTCAAAGGACTACCTCCGATTCATATTCAAGTGGGTTCTAAAGAAATTTTATTGGATGATGCGCAGCGTTTTAAAGTCAAAGCAGAAGAAGCCGGCCTAGATGTCGAATTTAAGCTGTACACTGGCATGTGGCATAACTTCCAGATGTTTAGCCCATGGTTTGAAGAAGGACAGCGTGCACTGAGTGATTTAGCCGATTTTTCACACCGACTGGATCAGGACTAATCCGTGAAAACCAATTCCTGAAAACTGATCCCTGAAACTAATCAAAGTCACCATAAAAAAAGGTCAGCAGATGCTGACCTAAGAGGGAAATGTCATTCTGTTAAATGGCTTGAATTTGAGCCTGAGCTGTCGCCATTGCTTGTGCTTTCATGTCAGGTCCCATATTGACACCTTCGGCACGAATCACATCAATATCGCTAACACCTGTAAAATTAAATACGGCTTTTAATAAACCTTCTTGATAATCTACAGGGCTGTTATCGCCATACACGCCGCCACGACTGCTGGCAATATAGACTTTTTTATCACCTGCCAAGCCCACTGGACCTTGTTCTGTATATTTAAAGGTACGACCAGCAACACTGATACGGTCAATCCATGCTTTCAAAGTTGATGGCAAACCGAAGTTATACATAGCAGCACCAACCACAACCACATCGGCATCTAAATACTGTTGCAACAACTGCTCGCCTAAAGCCGATTGTTCTGCATTTTGACCCATCAAAATTTCACTGCTGAGATGTGGAATCTGCTGTACAGCTAAATCGAGATGTTGAACCTGTGCCGCATCACCATGTTTTTGCTGTAGCTGTTGTACAATTTCAGCGCTGAGTTGACGTGAAACTGAAGCGTCGCCCATGATGCTTGAATCAATATGCAGAATTTTCATGACTAAAACCTAAAGCTGTTGTTATTAACTTGAGCCTAGTGTAATCACTTTTCATAAATAGAATAATCCCGATCCTTATGACACTATGTTTTATTTTTAGAACAATCATTTTGAACTCGCAAAAAATTTAAAATTACTGAGCGGTTCTTGACCGTTATCAAGTGTAAATTTTCATGCTAATGTAAGCCTATAAAATGATATCTATATAAACTTTAAGAAAAAAACTGATAACTCGAACAGGGCAATGACACAGGATGACGGTGAAATCAAGCATACGTGACATGATCCTCCGCAATAGAATCGCCCAGTATTTACTGGAAGATGAAGTGGTGATGAATTGGAGTATCCTGAAAAAGTGTATGCTCATGCTGATGCTTGGCTCAGCCATTCATCTGCTTTGGATCATTTGGAAATTTTATGTTTATGTCACGCCAGAACTTTGGCAGTGGGTTAACCTTGAGCTCATCCACTCTCAATTGTGGACCAACATCGTCTTTTTTTGCTTAATGGTCCTGCTGATTTGGCCTTGCTATGCTGGAAAAGATAATCCCAAGATTCAGCTAATTTTACCTTATCTTTCGGTCGGCTTATTCGTCATTTCTTTATGTCGTGATGGTTATTTAATTGGCGTCATGAGTCCAGCCACTATGATCTCCTACGTGAGCCTTGTGACCGTTGGATTGGTACTATTTACACGAAAAATCGTCTATAGCATGCTGATTCCAGCCACGATTTTTTTATCCATTTGTATGTATTTAAGCATCCGCGGCATTATCCCCTATGCCCCGATTTTTCAACCTCATGCCTATGGCTATCAAAATAGTTTTTGGCTCTTCTCAATGATCTTTTTCATTGTTCCTATTTTATTAACCTGTTTGGCTTTATTTGAAATCTTACTCAGCCAATGGCGTCACCGAGAGCATCTGATTCAAAAACTTAGTCAAGTCGACCCACTGACCAATTTATTTAATCGACGCAGTATCAATCAGTGTTTGGAACAGCTCGATAGTGCTAAAACAGATACATATGCACTGGTCTTATTGGACTTAGACCATTTCAAACGCATCAATGATGAATATGGACACGATAAAGGCGATGAAACCTTGATTCTTGTCAGCCAAGTATTAAACCAACATTTACGCGGTAGTGATGTGGTTGGGCGGTTTGGAGGGGAAGAGTTTATTTTGGTGCTAAAAAATTCTAACTTAGAACAAGCGATATTCATTGCAGAGCGCTGTCGAAAAGCCATTGAGCAGCTTGAAATTTGGGGACATGATGGTCAGTCAATTCATGTGACAGCCAGTTTTGGTATTGCGATTTCTACGCCAGAATTGGTACCGCAACAATTGCTGACCCATGCAGATCAAGCGCTATACGCAGCTAAAGCTGGCGGCCGCAACATGGTGATGGCCTACACCGAACAACAAAGCTTTAGCCATTTGGTTTAAAACTTTTATACAGATCAGACGTGGCGTTGAGCTTTTAACGTGGATACTGTTCCATACGACGGACTGGCTGTTCCAGTTGAGCAGCCGTGATCCATGCCACCACAGAAGGATGCTGCAAAATCTTTTGCATATAACGCTGTGTGTTGTCACTCACAGGTAGCTGGAAGGTCTGTAAACGTGTCACCACGGGTGCAAAAAATGCATCGGCAATAGTAAATTCACCGCATAGAAAGCCATCCACCGCAGGACGACTCGACCAAATCTGCTCGATTCGAGTCACTTCAGCACGCAATTCAGCATGTTCAGACCATAATCTCTGACCATGACGACCATAATCCGCCTGCAAATTCATACTGCATAAGCTACGCAATTGCATAAAACTACTGTGCATTTCCGCGCAAATACTACGTGCCCATGCGCGTTGCGTGGGATCTTTAGGCCACAGTGGAAGATCTTGAAACTGCTCTGCCAAATATTCACAAATTGCCAATGAGTCCCAAATCATCACACCGTCATGTTGCAGTAGGGGCACCTTGCCATTGGCATGTAGGGCTAACATTTGCTGCTTGAATGCTCCGCCATCTGCTTCTTCAGAAAAAGGAATCCAAGATCTCTTGAAAGGGTAAA
The DNA here is from genome assembly GCF_013417925.1 of Acinetobacter sp. YH12218. Taxonomy (NCBI): domain Bacteria; kingdom Pseudomonadati; phylum Pseudomonadota; class Gammaproteobacteria; order Moraxellales; family Moraxellaceae; genus Acinetobacter; species Acinetobacter sp. YH12218. Next base: position 26,524 of record NZ_VPDB01000036.1, on the reverse strand, counting down.
TTAAACGCGTGTAACACCAACCACGGTCGCATAGACCACGTCGAATAGTTTTTATTGGCAATATATAATTGCATCATTTTTTATTCTCCACGCGATTTAAATTTTTCCAATTGCGCTAGCAATTCTTTCTCGCTAAATGCGCCCGTCAAACGCAGTCCACGTATCTCTTGATGCGCTGTATCTAAAAATAAATAGGTCGGTGGCCCTAAAATATCCCATTGATTGAGCAGTACTTGATGGGTTGCATCATACTGACTCAAATCCAACTTAATTAAGTAATACGGTGCCAAAGCCTGTTGCACTACTGTCGATTTTAAAACTTTATGTTCAATCGGCTGGCAGGCCACACACCAATCGGCATAGACATCAATAATTGCGGATTGACCTTGAGGAATTTCACTTAATAAACGTTGAAACTCTTCCGCTGTATGTGCCACATGCCAAGCACTTTGTTGTTGATTTTCTTCGACTAAAAAACGTTGGCTATGTTGATATTGACTGTACACAATATAAGGTACGGCGGCACAGAACACCAAGATATACAACCATTTGAGCTGAGTACTGCGCCATAAAATGCGCCAAAGCACATAAGCGCTAAACACCAGACCCAGAGCAAGGGATAACCACTGTAACCAAGCTTCACTGATCAATGGTCGAATAAAATACAAAGCCAATGCCAACATAATGAAAGCAAAGAGCACCTTGATTTGATTCATCCACAAACCCGCTTTAGGCAATACCCGTGAGCCAAGGACACTGGCCAACAATAGCGGGGTCCCCATGCCAAAGCCGAGGGTGAATAACAATAACGCACCTTGCCACTGACTTTGGGTTTGGGAAATAAATAATAATGCGCCTGCCAACGGTGCTGTCATACAAGGACCGACCAGTAATGCTGAAATCATCCCCATGACCCCAGCGCCAACGAGACTACCGCCCTTTTGCATCGACTGAGCTTGGTCTAAGCGATTGACCCAACTGCGTGGCAATTTCAGTTCAAATAAACCAAATAAATTCAGGGCAAAAACCACAAAGAGTACGCTAAAGGCAATTAAGGTCGAGGGTTGTTGCAACCAACGCTGGAAATTCAAACCTGCAGACGACGCCACCAAGCCGAGAATGGCATACACCATCGCCATACTGGTGACAAAAGTCAGTGCAATCATCCATGCTTTTAAACCTCGGCTGTCGCGGACAATCAGTGAGGTTAAAATCGGCAGCATTGGCAATGAACAAGGGGTAAAAGCCAGCAAAAAACCCAGGCCAAAAAACAGCAAAAGTCCATAAAATATAGAGCTTTGTGCTAATTTTTCAGACCACATTTGGTCACTTGCGGTATAGCGTTCAGAAGCCAATGCAGCATTCTCTGCCCTTTGCTGATCTAAACGATTCGCCGTGGGCTGTTCGGCATTATTTTCTGCTGCAAAATCGAGTAAGCGTTTATTTGGACTGGTAAGATTTTGCTGTGTGACCAAACCAGAAGCATCCGTTTCAAAGCTGATGCTCTGTGGTGGATAACACACCCGATCCTTGGCACAGCCTTGCCAACTGACTTGATAAGTCTGCAGTTTTTGAGTTGGAATTTTAAAACTCAACTGTTGGTAATACACCTGCGTATGACCATAGTTATCGTCTTTTAAATCCTCAGCAGCAGGCAAATCCAAAGCCAAAACTTGATTGCCCTGCTTCACCTCTATTTTGTGCTGATACAGATAATAATGCGCTGGAATATCCCAACTCAGCTCCGCCTGATCTGCACGATCGGAGACGACCGAGAAAGGAAAAGCATCTTCAGCTGAAAGTAATGCATCCTGAGCAGAGACGCCCATACTGAACGACAGCACAGCCGCTGCCGCAACATAAGTCCATTGTTTCATTCAGCTGAATTCATCCTCAGTCTGTATTTATACGTTTTAAAATTTAGGTTTTTTTAGAACAGGTAAGATACACCCAAACCTGACTGATAATTTTTATGACCGCCAGTGAGTTCTAGACCGACGCTCGCATCCAACTGCATACGATCCGAAACGGCATACGTTAGACCGGAAGCCAAAGACACTTCCTGATCCGTACTCTCTGCTTTGCGATAAACCAGCTCAGAAAAACCCGATAAATTACCCGCAATTTGATATTCCATTCCTGGAATGGCACTCACAGCCCAATCACCATCTTGAACTTCATAACGCATGGTCATTGAAGTCCCAATTGTATCGCTATAATCATAAGCCACAGCGGAAGTCAGACTATAAATATCGTCCTCAGCACTAAAACCTTCATTGCCTGTTGCAATAATCGCTTCAGCAAGAATAGCCATCGACAATTTCTCATCATTCAAATCAATGGCTTTTTTCAGACCAATGCTGACATCACCCAAACCATCGTCTTCAACTGAGCGACCCGCAACTTTGGTTTTAGACCATGCCGGACCTTGCCAACCCAATTGCAATTCCAAATCTTTTGCCAAACCAGTACGGAACAACATATCTGCATTTAAAGTGGTGTTTTTTACTTTTTCACCATTTTCATCACGACTTTCACTATAGCTCGCTGCTGGCAAACTTTGTTCCCATGCCAAACGACCTACAGGGGTAATGCCTGTGCCCATACCCGCGCCCGGACGGTCAAATGAAAAATCCGCCGCAAATGCAGACAGGCTCAAACTAGATAATGTTGCAATGCTTAAAACTTTAAATACAGTCATGTTTTTACTCACAATTATGCTAATTCCTTGGTCATTTTTGCGCCATGGCTACGCAAAAGCTCCAAGGTTTGTTTTTCTTCTTCCAATGCTTCTGACCAATTTACCGCGTCAAAATCACAGTCAAAAAATAATTCACTAATCGACGATAAAATGGTTAAACCATCGCTATCAATCATATTTGGATTCACTTTTTCATCCAATAAACGCTGTACCGCAGGGACACATGCTGCACTCGCGGCGTCCCATAATGGACCATAAATTTCTTCAGCATCCCATAAATGCACATTGGCTTTGGCTTGAATCAGCGCTTCCAAGATTTGCATATGTACGTCTAAATGTTGTGTTTTCTGTTCTGTTGTTAAAGGTTGGCCTGCTTCATATGCTTCGCAAACCATTTCCCACCATTTAAACAAACCATCAGACCATACAGAAACCGCAGGTCCTTTTTCAAAGTCGATAAAATTTGGATTAAGACCATCTGCCAACAGGCGTTGCACCTGTGCAAGATCTTGTTCTTCTAACGCTTGCACAAAAAGCTGTTGTTGCGCTGTTAACATCTGGAAAGCTCACTTCAATTTATTTTGATCTATTATGCCGAATAAAGCTGCGTTTGTTTGAATTTCATGTAAAACAAAATACAAAACACACAAAAAAAGCCCCGCAGGGCTTTTTTAAATTTTGAGACTTATTCGTCGTCTACGCTGTCATCTGCTTCAGCAAAAGCAGGTTGCGTACTGCGTGGGTTCTCTTTCTTTTCGAACACATGTTCAAGACTACGTTTAAGTCGATCAATTGCACCGTGAATAGCTGTATCTACATTATGACCACGATGGTTGACCACGACAGGCTTCAAACCCGCTGGACGCGCTTCAATCATACATTTAATGTCATCGCTGCCGCCCTTGTCCCCATTTTCATCACTTAAATGCACCGAGAAGTGGGTAATGCGTTCACTATGGCGCTGAAATTCTTCATTAAGTTCTGCACGAACGTATGTAATTAGTCGATCACTGTTTATAATGTTTTTATCTGTACGGATTTCAATGTTCATAATATCATCCTCATATCTATCTGTATTAGCTATAAAAATTTGTGCAAAACTTATTATCTTGGCACGTTACATTTGCTGTAAATGTTACAGCAATGACCATCTTCAACTTTGTATGGAACGTCGTCCTCCACATTGAATGATGAACACTTTAGAGTCTGCAGATCCGTGTCCTTATACTTCGAATATCGGTCTTAAGTTAGAATTTTGCAAGTGCTATTTTGATATTTTTTTAATATCCATACAAAAAGTAAGACTTTATTGTAGATTTGCATTGTTTTAATTGATTTGGGTCATATTTTTGTGCATTTCCTCGACGTCCACCATCTATTTGCACAATTCCATTCAAACTCAAAATCTCGCTTTTACCGTCATTGATCATTCACAGCGTATTTCCCCTTCAAATTACAAAACAATTTTGCCGTTGAGTAAAATTTGGCTTTATTTTTGCTTAATAATCTGTATGCTTTCAGTGCTTCTCGGGGGGAGATATTTTTTAATGAAACTTACACAAATCGTTGCATCATGTGCATTAGCATCTGCTGCTGCTTTCACTCAAGCTTCACCTATCGTATGGCAAGATTTCAGCTTAACTGGCTTATATGGTGAAAACTATGAAGTTGGTACTGAAGACCGTACAACGATCACAGCCGAATATGCAGCGAAACTGAAGTATTCAGATGTATTCTTCTTCGTTGACCAACAATTGGATGGTAACGATGATCAATCAACTTATGCAGAATTAGCGCCACGTCTAAGCTTAGGTGAAGTTTCTAGTAAAGACCTTTCTATGGGTCCGATCAAAGACGTTCTGATTGCAACGACTTGGGAACATAATGCGGGTTACGATCACCACAACTCTGAATTTAACAACTTCTTGTACGGTGTAGGTTTCTCTCTCGATATTCCATATACACAATATGCAAATGTGAACTTCTATAAAGCGGCAAACGACAAGACTAAAGATGATTATCAAATGACAATCACTTATGCAGTGCCGTTCAAATTAGGTTCAGAAGAGTTTTTAGCAGATGCCTTCCTAGACTGGTCTACTGCTGAAGCAGACCATGCAAGTGAATTAAACTGGACATCTCAGTACAAATGGAATCTGGGTAAACACATTTCACCAAAAACTAAATTATATGTTGGTATCGAACATTCAGTTTGGAACAACAAATTTGGTATTAAAGGCGTAGACCAAAACGATGTCAGCGCATTGGTGAAATACCACTTCTAAGTTCGACTCAGAACACTATGAAGAAAAAAGCAAGGTTCATCTCCTTGCTTTTTTTCTGCCTAAGTTTTTAAATTGACTTTATTTTTATCAGAAATTTGCGCATGTCTTTTCTCATTCGACCTGCAATTCCTCAAGACTTAGCGGCCATTCTCGCAATCTATAATCATGAAGTTCTCAACGGCTTTGCGACATGGAATGATCAAGCTTATACCCTTGACTCTTTTCAACAGAAATTGCTGGATTTTCAAAAGCAAAATTTTCCTTTTGTGGTGATTGAAGATCAAGAACAGCATCAAATCGCGGGTTATGCTGACTATGGTTCATTCCGTCATTTTGCTGGCTATCGACATACTGTTGAGCACTCTGTCTATATTGACCCAAACTATGCTCGACTCGGTCTTGGTCAGCAATTATTAGAACATCTGATTCAGCATGCCAAAAGCCAAAATATGCATGTCATGATTGCAGGCATTGACCACGGCAATAGCGCCTCGATTGCCCTACACAAAAAATTAGGCTTTAAGCAAACAGGTTATATGCCTGAAGTGGGACAAAAGTTTGGTGAATGGCGTGATCTCGTCCTGATGCAACTTCAGTTATAGCCCGTGTTGAGCTGTGTTTATGGTAATTTATCCAAACGAATACCATCTTGAATCACACTCAGCACCGATAAATTATGACGCGCCGCATCACGATAAAGGTCTTGTAACTGTAAAAAAAGCAGTTTTAATTCGGCCAATTTGAGCTCTTGCTCAGGTGCGGTTTCTGCAATCGTGACCAAATAACGTTTTTTGATTTCATCCACGCTTAACTGTTGTAATGCCTGATGGATTTCTGCAACGCGAACTACAGTATTGTAATGCACTGCAAGGCTCAGTCCCGGTCGTCGCTCTGACAATGGATGTTCTGCCTGAATGGCATAATTCAGTGCCGCAGCTGAATCCCTGTTCACGCTTAATAATGGATTCAACTCTTGCCATGCCTCCCCTAAAAAAAAGGAGTGTTGTACAAAGGGTGAATCCAAGACATCTTGAGGGGTTTCTGCTTCTAAAATCAGTGTTTCCAAATCATTCGGTGGGATCAAATATAATATCGCGTCCATATTCTTATCTTCTTGTTATGTATTTAGTTAAGATTAACTTTTATTGAGCAATAATTATACAATTTTTTGTATTTCATCTGATTTATTCAATTCATTCTTTTCCCAATCTATTCCTGCTGAAATCCTAAGTAATTCACCCTTCCTATGCTTATCGCCAGTTCAATTAAATCACCTGCTTTCAAAAAACGAATGCATGTCTAAAGTTTAAAAGCGAATTATTCCACAGTATGAATTTTATGCGCTAAAATTTAAAATTATCGAAAATAATCAGGGGGATAAATGGCAAAATTCTTAAATACCAGTGGCACTAACTTCTTTCTTGAAGAATTAATCAAAAATGCCAAAGAGCGTTTGATTTTAATCAGCCCCTATTTACGTTTAAATGACCGTATTAAAGAGCTTCTTGAAGATAAAGACCGTATGAAAATTGATATTCGTATTGTCTACGGTAAAAGTGACTTACATCCAGATGAAATAAAATGGATGCAAAAACTGGATTATGTACGCGTGAGCTTTTGTAAAAATTTGCATGCAAAGTGCTATTTAAATGAAGGTGAATGCATTATTTCAAGTTTAAATCTTTATGAGTTTAGCCAAGTAAATAACAATGAAATGGGGATTTTAGTTCGTAAATACGAAGATGATGAAGTCTTTAAAGATGCCTATGAAGAAGCCCAACGTATTATTCGCATCAGCGATGAAGTACGCATTACTTTAGATGAGGTGAAAGCAGAAAAACCTAATATTGAAAAAATTGAAGAAGAATCACTTTTACAATCTAAATTAACCAGTTCAAAACTCGCCGCAAAGCACAAATTAAAAACCCCTGAATTATTAGAACTATTGGTGAGTAAAGGGTTACTTGAAGAAAAAGCAGAAGGTAAGCATACGCTTACAGATTCAGGTAAATTCATTGGAGGAGAATTCAAGCCCAATCAATATGGTGGCTATTTTCTTTGGCCTGAAAACATTGAACTTTAATCCACATAAAAATTTCCTCCCTTTAAGCATTACAGCCGTGAGTAAAATACCTCCCCCCTCTCTTGCCCCAAAATATGGAGCAAAAGAGGGTATTAAACAACCTAAATCGCCACCAGTTCCCGAATGCCTTTTTTGGGCATTTCACTACCGACACCTTGTGCAATCACTTGCCCCCGCGCCATCACGGTATATTCATCTGCCAGTTCTTCTGCAAAATCATAAAACTGTTCAACCAAAACAATCGCCATTTCTCCGCTATCGGCTAACTGACGAATCACACGACCAATGTCTTTAATAATCGACGGCTGAATGCCTTCGGTCGGTTCATCTAAAATCAATACCCGTGGTTCGGAAGCGAGCGCACGGGCAATCGCCAATTGTTGCTGCTGACCACCAGATAAATCTCCACCTCGACGATGTTTCATTTCATCCAATACGGGGAAAATCTCATAGAGATGTTCTGGCACTTTTCGGGTTTTAGCGCCTTTAAATTTTGCCATCCCAATCAAAATATTTTCTTCAACGGTCAAGGTTGAAAAAATGTCCCGTCCTTGCGGTACATAAGCCAAGCCTTCACGTACACGTTGCTCTGGACTCAGTTTAGAAATGTCTTTGCCATCCAGTAAGATCTGCCCAGACTTGATCGGTAAAATGCCCATTAAACATTTTAAGAGGGTGGTTTTACCCACACCATTTCGCCCGAGCACCACTGAACACGCACCCACGGGAGCGGCAAATGTCACATCTCTTAAAATATGACTGCCACCATAAAACTGATTGACGTCTTTGACTTCTAACATGGTCTGCTCCTTAACGTCCAAGATATTTTTCAATGACATCTTCATTGGCTTGGACTTCGGCCAATGTACCCTCGGCCAAAATCGCACCTTGCGCCAACACGGTGACTTTTTCACTGATGGTGTCAATAAAGCTCATGTCATGTTCAACCACAACAAGGGTATGGTTCTTTTTCAACTCTAAACACAGCTCTGCGGTACGCTCTGTTTCAGCATCGGTCATTCCTGCTACAGGTTCATCCAGCAAAATCAATTTTGGACGCTGCATTAGTAGCATGCCTATTTCTAACCACTGCTTTTGACCATGTGACAACAGCCCTGCCGGTTTATGGATCAATTCTTCTAAGCGGATTTGTGCTAAAGATTCGTCCAAGGCGTTTTGCGCATCTGGATCGAGTTTGCTGAAAAAACTCTTTTTCACCCGTTTATCTTTAGGTGCAGCCAATAACAGATTTTCCATCACGGTAAAATTTTCAAATACGGTTGGCTTTTGAAACTTACGACCGATTCCGGCTTCTGCTATTTGCTCCGTGCTCATTTTTGCCAAATCATAGGTTTGCCCAAAAAAAGCCGAACCTTCTGTTGGGCGAGTTTTACCGGTAATCACATCCATCAGCGTGGTTTTGCCTGCACCATTGGGACCAATGATGCAGCGCAGCTCACCTTCTTTGATATATAACGACAAATCATTTAATGCACGGAAAGAATCAAACCAGACACTGACTTTTTCTAAATACAAGGCAATGCCGTGACTGAAATCCGCACCCTGCTCCTTTGGTCGTCCATAACCTTCAGCAGCATGACCGCCATGCGGTTGAACCCATTGATCATTCATTCGCTGCGCTCCTTTTTAAACCGCTCTAATAGCCCAATCACGCCTTTTGGTAGGAATATCGTTACCACAATAAACAGTGCACCTAAAATCAATAACCATGCCTCTGGATAAGCCACTGTGAAATAGGTCTTCACCCCATTGATTAAACCTGCACCCAAAATCGGTCCAATCAGCGTACCGCGCCCCCCTGCAGCCACCCACACCGCCATTTCAATCGAATTGACAGGGTTCATCTCACTCGGGTTAATAATACCGACTTGGGGGACATACAGAGCGCCTGCAATCCCTGCAATCACTGCGGACAAAACCCATGCAGAGAGCTTGTACCATAAGGTGCGGTAACCTAAATATTGCAAACGGTTTTCACTGTCACGAATTGCACCGAGTACACGACCATAGGGTTTATTCATCAGGTGGCGTAAGCCGACAAAACAGACCAGCAAAGTCAGCGCAGTGAGGAAACACAAGGTTGCACGCATTGGTGCAGAGGTAATATCCATACCCAAAATGGTTTTAAAACCGGTAAAGCCGTTGTTACCGCCAAAGCCGGTTTCATTGCGGAAAAACAGTAGCGCCGCAGCAAAGGTCATGGCTTGGGTAATAATTGAAAAATACACGCCTTTAATTTTTGAGCGGAAGGCAAAGAAGCCAAAAATGAAGGCAATCAGTCCTGGGACCAAAACCACCAAAGCCAATGCCCACACGATATGTTCAGTACCCATCCAGTACCACGGTAGCTCGGTCCAACTCAAAAAGCGCATAAAGTCGGGTAAGCCATCGCCTGCCGCTTCACGCATGAGATACATGCCGAAGGCATAGCCGCCCAAGGCAAAGTACAAACCATGCCCCAAGCTTAAAATGCCGGCATAGCCCCAAACCAAATCTAAGGCCAATGCCACCAATGCGAGACACATAATCTTGCCAATGAGCGTGACCCAATACGCTGATAAATGCAGTGCTGAATCGGCTGGCAATACATGTAGCCAAGGCAAAATCAGCAAAATGGCAAAGCACACGGCAATCGCCATACCGCTATAGGGTTTATCCGATAATAATGAAGTGATTTTCATGCGCTTACTCCACAAAACGGCCTTTGATGGCAAACAAACCTTGTGGACGTTTTTGAATAAACAAAATCACAAGAACCAGTAGAATAATTTTCGCTAAGACCGCACCCATGCCGATTTCCAGCACTGTGCCACTGACACCTAGACCTAAGGCCGCCAGTACTGCGCCCCATACTTGGCCAACACCGCCAACCACAACCACCAAGAACGCATCGACAATATAGTTTTGTCCTAGGTCAGGACCGACATTGCCGACTTGTGCTAAGGCACAGCCTGCAAGACCTGCAAGCCCTGAACCTAAACCAAAAGCCATCATGTCAATGCGGCTAGAACGTATACCAACGGCCTGTGCCATTTGACGGTTTTGCGTCACGGCACGAACAAATAAACCAAAGCGGGTTTTATTCAGCAAGTAAACCAGCAACAGGAGTACCGCAATGGTAAAGCCAATAATGGCAATACGGTTATAAGGCAGCATCAGGCTCGGTGTCACGGCAATGCCCCCAGACAGCCATGAAATATTCGACACCTCAACGTTCTGCGCTCCAAAAACCATACGCACCAATTGCATTAAAATTAAGCTCACACCAAAGGTGGCTAATAGCGTTTCCAATTGACGGCCATACAAGGGACGAATAACAGTACGTTCAATCAACATGCCGATCAAAGCACTTACAATAAATGCAGCAGGAATCGCGGCAATCAAGTACCAATCGACATAGCTACTGAGATAACTCTTAAACAGGCTTTGCACCACATAAGTGGTATAGGCCCCGATCATGATCAGTTCACCATGCGCCATGTTAATCACGCCTAGCAGACCATACGTAATGGCTAAGCCCAACGCCGCCAGTAGTAAAATACTGGCCGTGCTGAGACCTGAAAAGACATGTCCAGTCCATTCACTGGCCTGAATACGGGTTTTAATATTGCTCTTGGCTTCTGTCAGTGCGGCTTTTAACTCGGGATGCAAATTGGCTTGTTGTAATTCCTGCTCCACCATCGCCAACACATCAGGACGGTTAGAATTTTGCAGCACTTTGGCCGCCTGTATTTTTTGTAAAACATCGGGATTTTGATAGTCCAAGCGCGCTTTGAGCTGCGCTAAACGGGCTTTAACTTTGTTATTTTTTTCATTTAAATACAATTGATTAATATTTTTAACATCCAACTCAGCCAAGTTATTTTCTAAAATATCAATTGCATTCAAACGTTGGTTTAAATCATTCGATTGCAGCTTTTCTTTCGCTTGAGCAAACGTTAAGGCTTTACGAAGGGTATTCACCAAGGTGACTTGAGATAAATCGGCAGGCCAATCCGTCACGGTTTGCAAATCTGGATAGCTCAATAATTTTTCGTCAGTTTCTAAAATATAGGTTTGACCGCTTTGACCACTATATAACTGGTCTTTTTCAACCAATGCGGCCAACTGATCTAAGGATTCAATATCGCCCGGCCATTGATTCAGTAAACTGCGGCGCTCGGTAAAACTACCGCGAACAAATTGCTGAATGGCGTCACCTTGCTGCACAGATTGCACCGTAGGCACGACATTCGCTGCAGTTTCTGCATGCACGATTTGCAGACAGAATAATTGGCTCAGGAATAGAAAAAGGATCGGGAAATTGCGTAATTTTTTCATCTTATAAGCATCCCTATTGAGTAATAGAACAACCCCATCTAGGGATCACATCAAAAAATGCCTGCTACACAATAGCAACAGGCATTCGGATTGAATTATTTCGGGATGTACGGGCTCCATGGCTCTGCAGCAATGGTTTTTGCGGTTTTGTGCACCACATCAAACTGACCATCGGCACGGATCTGACCAATCATGACTGGTTTATGCAAATGATGGTTCGACGCATCCATTTGCAAGGTATAGCCCGATGGCGCTTTAAATTCTTGGCCGGCCATAGCTTCACGCACTTTATCGACATCTGTGCTTCCTGCTTTTTCTACCGCTTGTTTCCACATATTGATGCCGACATAGGTAGCCTCCATCGGGTCATTGGTCACAAATTTATCGGCATTTGGCAGTTTGTATTCCACGGCATACTGCTTCATTTTATTGGTGAATTCAGTATTCACTGGATTTTTCACCGACATGAAGTAGTTCCACGACGCCAAGTGTCCTACCAGCGGCTTGGTATCGATACCGCGTAATTCCTCTTCACCCACAGAGAACGCCATCACTGGAATATCCGCAGCTTTGATGCCTTGGTTGCCCAATTCACGATAGAACGGCACATTTGAATCGCCGTTAATGGTCGAGATCACAGCAGTCTTTTTCCCTGCCGCAAACTTCTTCACATTGCCCACAATGGTTTGATAGTTGCTATGACCAAATGGCGTGTATTCTTCCATGATGTCTGCATCGGCAATGCCTTTCGACTTTAAGAATGCACGTAAGATTTTGTTGGTGGTACGTGGGTAAACATAGTCTGTGCCCAACAGTACAAAGCGTTCTGCCTTACCGCCCTCTTCACTCATCAGATATTCAACAGCAGGAATCGCTTGCTGATTCGGTGCTGCACCTGTGTAGAAAATATTTTTAGACTGTTCCTGACCTTCATACTGAACAGGGTAGAACAATAAGCCATTTAATTCTTCAACCACGGGTAAAACCGACTTACGAGATACCGACGTCCAGCAACCAAAAATCACGGCTACTTTGTCTTGGGTAATCAACTGACGGGTTTTTTCCGCAAATAGTGGCCAGTCCGATGCCGGATCCACCACCACAGGTTCTAGTTTTTTGCCCAATACCCCGCCATTGGCATTAATTTCATTAATCGCCATCAAGGCCGTATCTTTTAGAGAAGTTTCTGAGATCGCCATCGTGCCTGACAGCGAATGTAAGATCCCGACTTTAATAGTATCGCCACTTGCTACAGCGGCTTTTGGTTCTGATGTAGCGCTTTCTGTTTTTTCTTCTGCAGGTTTTGAACAGCCCGTTAAAGCAATCGCCCCAGTCATCGTTGCCGCTAAAATACTTTTAGCAAATACATTGCGTTGAAACATTATTCACACTCCCAACCTAAGCTTGTAATTCACATTTTTAAAATGCATTTGTTGTCTTTCATCACAACAGAGCAATTCAATAACTGTGCCAAGCCTTATTTTTTATTTTGATTGAGTGCTTTTATTTATTTTTAAATATTATTTTTCATATAGTTACAATCATAAAATCTGCTTTTAATTTTTTATGGGTCGATTCAAATACCATAAAATCACCGCAAAGATGCATACAAACTTGTATCCAACACTTGACCTATAATTGAACAATTTTGCGACGTTTTTCAAAAAATACGGTGTATTAGCACACAAATCATGCAGCTTTTCCTAAATTTAAAGCAAAAAAAACCACTTGCGTGGTTTTTTTCTTATTGCAATTTTAAACCGCCAAATCGGCCAAATTACCCTTCTGCTCTAGCCAGTGTTTACGGTCTGAAGAGCGTTTCTTCGCCAATAATTTGTCGAGTAAACCTGAAGTAAACTGTACGTCATCCAAGTCCAGTTGCACTAAACGACGTGTATTGGGATCCATAGTCGTTTCACGCAGCTGACTCGCGTTCATCTCGCCCAATCCTTTAAATCGAGTGATTTGAGGATTTTTGGTTTTACATTTCTTTAAGATGCTTTCCAGTTCATCTTCATCCAAGGCATAGTGCACATCTTTATTGTCATCTATACGGAACAGCGGTGGCATCGCCACAAACAGATGTCCTTCCTCAACCAAAGTATGGAAATGTTTGACGAACAGTGCGCAGAGTAAAGTCGCAATGTGCAAACCATCCGAGTCGGCATCGGCCAAGATACAAATCTTGCCATAACGTAGTTCTGACAAGTCGTCACTGCCCGGATCTACACCAATCGCAATCGCAATATCATGTACTTCTTGCGATGCCAAAACTTCGTCTGAAGACACTTCCCAAGTATTTAAAATCTTACCGCGGATCGGCATGATCGCTTGGAAGTTCTTATCACGTGCTTGCTTGGCAGAACCGCCCGCTGAATCCCCTTCCACAATAAACAGTTCAGATTCTTCTAAGGTATGCCCCACACAGTCAGCCAGTTTACCTGGTAAGGCTGGACCTGAAACGATCTTTTTACGTTCAACTTTCTTCGCAGCTTTTAAACGGCGACCGGCCTTGGCAATCACCATTTCTGCCAGTTGCATAGCAATATCGGAGTTTTGATTCAGCCACAGTGCAAAGGCATCTTTGGCAATATTTAACACCACACTAGAGGCTTCACGGCTTGAAAGTCGTTCTTTAGTTTGACCCGAAAATTGTGGCTCTTGGAATTTTAAAGACAGAATAAAGTTGACACCATCCCACACATCTTCGGCAGACAGCTTCATATTACGCGGCAACAAGTTACGTAATTCACAGAACTCACGAATCGCATCTGTCACACCCGAACGTAAACCGTTGACATGTGTACCGCCTTGCGCAGTTGGAATCAAATTGACATAACTTTCTTGAATCTGTTCGCCGCCTTCAACGTTCCAGCAAATGGCAAATTCAGCACTAGCACGTTCAGCTTCACCAGTCGCCACAAATGCAGGAACAGGCACAATGTCACGGTCTTGTAGCTCATCCATCAAATAGTCGACCAGACCATTTTCAAATTGCCATTCGATCTTTTCGTTGTTGATTTGATCGATATAAATAATCTGCAAGCCTGCCGCCAAAACAGCCTTGGCTTTTAAATTGTGTTTTAAGGCTTTCAGCGCAAATTTAGGCGAATCAAAATATTTGGCTTCAGGCCAAAAATGCACGGTAGTACCCGTTGCACGTTTAGCGCATTTACCTTCCAACACCTCAAGCGGTGCCACAGGAACGCCATGTTCAAAGGCCATTTTATATAGATTGCCTTGACGCTGAACTTCCACTTCAACACGATCTGACAGTGCGTTCACCACCGAAATACCCACACCGTGTAAACCACCTGAGAATTGGTAGTTATCGGTACTGAACTTACCACCGGCATGTAATTTGGTCAGAATAATTTCAATCCCGCTTTGACCATACTCAGGATGAATATCAACAGGCATACCGCGTCCATTGTCTTCTACCGACAAAGAACCATCTTTATAAACCGTCACAGTAATTTTGTTGGCATGACCTGCAAGCGCTTCATCGACGGAGTTATCTATCACTTCCTGCGCCAAATGGTTTGGTCGTGTAGTGTCTGTATACATCCCCGGACGACGACGTACCGGATCTAGGCCAGATAAAACTTCAAGTGATTGAGCCGTATATTGCGTCACGTTGCAAAATTCCCTGCTTTTTGGTTAAAACATTTCTTCGAGCGCTACAGTATATGCTTTTTTATTAAAATGCATATCTCTTGCGATCAGCCGCCATTTTCTTAAACAATTTAAACGTCAAATGATGTCGTAACTGCCCATTTTTTGTATGTTGGATCTAACTTTTCAGCATTTGTATTGGATCATTTTATTTAGGCATATTTTTGACAGCATCAGATAAAAACTGCAAGAGCATCGGTATTTTTTCTGCAAAATCATCCATGCCATGTGTTCCACCCACCTCAGTGATCAGCATAGCCGTGCCGGCTTGAACCGCACTATAAAAACCAGCAGCATCACGATAATCCAAGGTTTCATCACCTTGTTGGAGCAAGACCAACAGTTGATCTGCATTTTCAACCTTAGATATAGCCAAAGCCTGCATTTGATTGAGCTGTGCATCATCCAAGCACCACGTTTCAGTCACCTGATAAGGCAATGCCGTCTCGCCAAATAAATCACGAAATAATTGCCATGGATAGACCGCAGGATTGATGAGCACCGCAGGAATGTGATGGCGTGCCATCAACTGCGTCGCATAAAAACCACCTAAACTACTCCCCACTAAAACCACATCATCCAAACCTTCAATCAGCTCTGACATCTGCTGCATTACCTGTAGCGGTGGCATATTCAAATCTGGCAAATGCACTTGCACACCATTTAAGTCTGCACAATAGTGCCGCAATATCTGCCCTTTCACTGAATTTGAGTTACTTTGAAAACCATGCAAATACACAATATTCATCATTTTGATTCCAAATTGATCTTTAAATTGCTTTAAAAGTGGCATATAAGTGCTAACTGCGTCACATTTTCTAAATTTGAATTTTTAGTAAAATTGTCAGACAAAAGGCATTCACCGACAGGTCTGTTATCGGTATTGTAAAAGCTGTTCGTGAGAATTTTATAAAATAAACAATGAAACTTCAGGCTATTCCAGTAATAAATACAATCGAGGGATAGCATTGAATGTAAGGATAGGAACATTATGCCTAGCTTAACACCATTGCATGAAACCTATTGTAAATGGGACCGCACGCCACCCAGTCAAGCAGATGTGCTGGAAGGTTTGGCACAACTCGTGACAATGCGTTTTAGTGATGTCGTGCATGACTTGATCAAAAACATTCAACGTGAAATTTTAATCAGTATTTTTGGAATGAGCGAACAAGGCTCGAAAGCCTTTCATAAGCAGCCGACCATTGCACGGATTTATGAATTTTCTTACAACACCTTTTTCAATTATGGCAATTATTTACTCGCACCGACGCTGCGTAGCATTATTGAAAAATTCCCACGCTTACACGACAAACCCCTCACCCCGTCTTTACATTTTCTAGTAGGTGCGCTGAATGGGGTCTTAGGCGACTATTTACTGAAATATCACAACCCGATGGCCTTACCGATGGTGGTTTACGACCATTATGGTGCGGTACAAAAAGGCGAATTAAACGGTCGTATTACCCTGTTAATTCATGGGCTGTGCATGAATCATCTGTCATGGTCGACAGCCAAATATGGCGGCATTGGTGAAAAATTACTGTCACAACGTGACCACAACACCATGCTGTATTTAAATTACAACACGGGTCGTCGTATTTCGACCAATGGCCGCAGCCTTGCCAATACATTAGAGGATTTGGTCCGTCGCAACCCCGGTATTACCAGTATCGACTTAATTGGTCATAGTATGGGGGGCTTAGTCTCCCGTAGTGCCATTTTTTATGGCAAACAAAATATGTATCAATGGATTCATCAAGTTGAAAATCTAGTCTGCTTGGGCTCACCACATCATGGTGCGGTACTTGAACGTGTCGGATTTCATTTGCAAGATCAATTGGGGCGTTTCCCCTTGGTCAAAATCGTAGGTCACGTGGTGAATATCCGTAGTAATGGCATTTTAGATTTGCGCTATGGCAGCGTGCGTGATGACGATTGGGAACATAATGATGTCCGCATTGGACTCATGGACGACAACCGTAAACCTGCCCCGATTCCATCACATATCAATACCTACCTCGTGGCAGGGACCATTGAATATGAACATCGTCGCAATAAAACGCGACATGTGATTGGAGATTACTTGGTCAGCGTGAAAAGTGCCTTAGGGGAACACCCAAATGCACGTTATCAGCTTAAAGTGCCAGATTCACATAAAGCGATTTTTTATGGCCTGAACCATTTTGAAATTCAGCATCACCCTCAAGTGGCCGAGCAAATCGTGCATTGGTTCTATCCAAACAATGACGATAAAGCTTGTGATCATATCTATGAATTTATGATGGACTTGGAAAGTATGGAAGGCATTGCCCTAACCTAAGGTAAACTTCCCCCATGCAGACTCATAAAAAAAAGCCCTCAACTGAGGGCTTTTTTATGTATCACTAAATTAAAATTTATCACGTAAACGTGGGACTGGTTTGCTTGGATATTTACGCAATAACTGCCAAAGACTGAGCAAGGTTAATACCGCAAAAAACACCAATGACCAAACCGGTAATGATTGTCCCAAGAAGGTCCAATCCACTTTGGCACATTCACCAGAGCCGGTCAGCACTTGCTCAAAGACCGATTTTAACGGCAGCGTTTCTACCCAATAATCCAGTCCTGGGCCACAGCTCGGTACTTTGTCTGGCGGTAAATTTTGCAGCCAAATATGACGCGCAGCCACCCCAGCAGACCAAAGAATTGATAGTGTCCCCAACAATGCGTAAATGCGTTTACCCCAATTCGATGCTGGATTGTGAATCAACGCAATCAATGAAATGATGCCGAGTCCAATCAAACCAATACGTTGGAATACGCACAACGGACAAGGTTCTAAGCCTTGTACATGCTCTAAAAACAGCGCAAAAGACATACCGATCACGCTGGCTAAAAACAACAAACCACTCACGAAGCGAAAACTCCATTTCATGGTAAATCCTCTTAAAATTTTTTATCTAAAGTTTTTCAAATATTCTTCAAAACTCAAGGTGCAGTCTTGCTCAAGTTGAGCCTGTTTTTCTAAAGACTGCTCAGCAGCTTGTGCAAAATATGCTGCAGTTTCAGGGTTCAAAACATGCTGCTCATACACTTCAGCATGTTGTAAGGCCATAAAGCTACCAAAGCCCCAAGTTCCACCTTGTTCTAAAGTATCGCTAATCATACGTGCCGACAATGTTTCATCGACTTCATCGATGCGTGATTGCATCACAGCCATTGCCTGAGTGTAAATATCTGTATTGTAAGAATCATCCAGCAATTCAGCCAACGGTTGCATCGCAGCAACATGTGTACGACACCATGTTTCAATTGGAATCGCTTGCCCTTGCTGTAAAATCACTGCATTTGGGGCACGACCACGGTTCACTACTTCCGCCTGATTTTTCTCAATTTCATTTTGTTCGGCATCTAACAACGCTGGACTGTTTTGCAATAAACAGTACAAAGCCACCACTTCAAGCAAGCCTGCCGTGTCTTCATTGATCCCAATCGGGCTATAAGGATTGACATCTACCGCGCGTAATTCAACATAACCTACGCCACGATTTTGCAGGGCTTCAGACGGTGTTTCACCATCCTGCGGCACTTGTTTCGGACGAACCAAACTGTAGTACTCATTTTCAATTTGCAACACATGGTCATTAATTTGAATCGGTTCACCGTGTTCATCATTTAAACCTAAATGACTAAATGCGGCATATGGGGTATGGACCGCTTTTTGCAAACCTTCCAAATACGCCTGAATGTCGTTGTAGTGAATCCCTAACTGTTTTTGTGCTGAATTTTGATAGCCAAAATTTCCCATACGCAGCGCCGTTGCATAGGGTAAAAATAGCGTGCCTTTTAAGAGCGGTAACAGCTGATGTTCACGTCCAGTCATAAAACATTTACACACCGACGGACTCGCCCCAACCAAAAACATCACCAATGGCGTTAAACGAATAAAATTACGGATTAGGCCAAAATAACGATGACTGCGATAATCCTGTAAGCTCAATGCCTTGAGGGCGTCGTCAGTTTCATGCTGTTGAAGTGCTTCAAAGAAATGATCTGGGAAGGATAAATTATAATGCACCCCTGAAATGGTCTGCATCCGGCGACCATAACGCACCCCTAAACCACGACGGTACAAGGTTTTAAAGCGCCCAATATTCGAGCTGCCATATTGCGCTAAACGAATACTGTCTTCGTCTTTATCCAACATGCATGGCATCGACAACGGCCAAAGTTTTTCACCATGTTCTAAATGCGTATGCGCAACAGCATGTATATCTTGCAGATAGTTCAACGCCTCTGTAATGGTTTCTTTTGGCGGCGTGATAAATTCCATTAAAGCTTCAGAATAGTCTGTCGTGATATGCGGATGAGTCAAAGCCGCACCCAAAGCTTGGGGATGGTCGGCCTGAGACAAGAAACCGTTGCTTTGCATACGCAAGCTTTCACGCTCAATACCGCGCAACATTCCTTTAATCAGCGAAGAATCTACCCAAGTCGGTAAAATGTCTTGAGAGGTCGATTCGGGTTGACTCATTGCTATCTCGCTTAAATGGAAGAAACTACTAAAATAAAATCATCAGTTTATATCAGTATAACGCGATTTGAAGTGGGCAAATGACCCACTGTATAGTTTTGAGACAAACCGTGATTTTATTTTGGCAATTTTTTATCACAAACTTACTCTATATGACATTTGAAATTTGTGATTTTATAAACAAATATATGCTAATAATGCTTAAAACTTATGAATTATCAAGATATTCTCGAATTTTGGTTTAACCCAGAAAATCAGCCCAATTGGTTCGCTAAAAGCAATAATTTTGATGTTTTAATCGAAAAAAAGTTTAAAGACATCCATCAAGCGGCCAGTCAAGCAGAACTGTGGCAATGGCGTACTACTGCCGAAGGTCGATTGGCTGAAATTATTGTTTTAGATCAATTTTCTCGAAATTTATTCCGTGACTCTGGCTTGGCTTTTGCCCAAGATGCACTGGCTTTGGCGCTTGCACAAGAAGCTATCGCGCAGGGTTTAGATCTACAATTAAGCCCTGAACAGCGCTCATTTTTATATATGCCCTTTATGCATAGCGAATCGACAAAAATCCATCAAAGCGCGTTAAAATTATTTGAGCAACTGGGCAATCCGATCAACTTAGAATTTGAAAAAAAGCATAAAGTGATTATCGATCGATTTGGACGTTACCCGCATCGCAATGCGGTATTGGGCAGAACATCCACAGCAGAGGAATTGGAATTTTTAACCCAGCCCAATTCTAGCTTTTAATTGACGGCTTTTGGCCAGTATCTCCCCTTGCCATGAACCGACTAAACAGGAGTATGCGCATGAACAAACTCATTATCGCAGCAGCCATAACCGCAGCACTCGGTTTGACTGGCTGTGCCACAACCCCATCAAAACCTTTGACCTTTGAACAACTCGGTCAATATTCTGCGACACCATTAAATGCGCAAAGCTATCGTATTAGCTTTCAAGCTAGACCCAATATGAGCTATGGTACTGCCGAAGAAATCACCTTGGTTAAAGCCGCTCAAACCACCCTACACAATGGCTTTCAATATTTTAAAGTCATGGATGACCCGAGTAATCGGAGTCAAAAACCGCCGCGCCAAGCGGTGATTTACCCAGACCCAATGCCTTATCCATATGGCTATTACCGTCGCCATCCCGGTTTTTGGCCAGGCCCGTTTTATGACGTTCCACAGGTGGTCACACTCGATCCAACTCAAGTTTCCTACAGTATTACTTGCTATAAAGATCGTGCCAAAGCCCCTCAGGATGCCTTTGATGCTCGCTTGATTTTGCAATCACTCGGGGCTAAATATGGTTTAGACAGCCAAGGAAATCCTTTGCCTGTAGCCGCTGAGCCTACCACCAAATAAGTCAACCCATAGAGACCCGATCATTGATGAACCCAACTGAACAGCCTGCTGTTTCACCTAGTCTGCAACGCAGTAAACGCTTCGCCACCATTGCTTTGGTGGTGGCGGTGCTGGCGTGGATTGCATTGATGATTGCAGCTAAATTGCTGCCCGAATACGTCTGGCTCATTCATATTTTAATGCTTTCAGCAGAAGCTGGAGTGGTTGGTGGTTTGGCAGACTGGTATGCGATAACCGTTTTATTTCGCAATCCCTTTGGTCGGATTCCGATTCCTAAATTTTTACGTGACCACACAGAAATTATTCCTCGTAATAAAGCACGCATTGCCGAGTCAATGGGCCGCTTTGTTCAGGAGAATTTTCTTTCACCACAAGTGGTTGAAAAAAGCTTAGCGGAGACGGATCTCTCTCTTGCCGTCGGGAAATGGTTGGCCAATCCGCACAATAATGCGCAAGTGACCCAAGTCATTCAGCAAACGGTACCGAAAATTTTCGAATTTGTCGGTCAGGAACAAATTGGACGCTTTATCCAAAATAACAGCGTGCAATGGGTACGCAATACGCAAGTCAACCATCTTGCCAGTGAAATGCTGCGAGCAGTTTTAGAAAATGATTTCCATCAAGATGTCCTGCAACGTGGATTAGATTTAGCCCATGACTGGATGTTACAGCACCCTGAACAAACCCGTGATTTATCACGTCAGTTGTTTAAAGAACTTGGAGTTTGGAAGCTAGCCAAAGGTGCGAGTTGGATTGGTATTGATGTACAACAGCGCACCATTGATTCACTGGTCAGTCGTGTCGAGTCCATGCTTGCCGACCATGAACATCCGTGGCGCCGTAAAATCGAAGACATGGCACAGCAGCTCATGCAGCAACTGGCGGACAATCAGAGTGTTGCCAGCCAACGCCTGAATAGCACCAAAGACGCCATGCTCGATAGTCCACAAATGTTGAATTTTATCAGTGGTGCGGTGGTGATTTTATGCGATGCGATTAAATCTGATTTAGAAAAGCCCGACTCTGGCATTGCACAAAACCTACGTGTCGCCATTCAACAAGTAGGCGAAAATATTGTCTCTAACGTTGCTGTACGCCAATTGCTGAATGAGAAAATGAGTGATATTGCCATCAATCTCTCTGATCAATACAGCGAAAAAGTCATTCGGTTTATCAGTGAACGTATACACGAATGGGACTCACGTGAAATGATCGATAAGATCGAAAACGAAGTCGGTGGCGACTTGCATATGATTCGAGTCAATGGTGTCGTGGTCGGTGGTTTTATTGGCCTCGCACTGGGGATTATTCGTGCCTGTGTAGAATGGCTGCTTTAGCCGCCTGCAGCAGTCCTCCTCAAAGGAGATTGGCCGCAGGTTTGAGCTTTATGCGTAGAACCGTTAAACTTTGCCGATCCGAAAATTTAATAGAACAATAAAATCTATGCATTTACCTGCCATCTATACACTACCATTCATTCTAATCATCAGTAGCTTAAGCGCTTGCCAGACCATTTCCAAAACCAGTAGCACAGTCAGCGACAAAGTGATGGGCATGCTCGGTAAAGAAAAAGCCCCTGAAATCGATAAAAAAGGCACTGTCGATATCAGCAAAAGTACCCAACAACAGTTAGAAACTCTGCTGACCAATATGCCGAAAAATCAGTGGGTCTATATTGAAAATGATCAACAAGGCACATCTACCCTCAAAAATAAATCGGCAGACAATTTCACCTTGAGCCTCAAATTGAATTGCAAAATCAGCACTCAGCGCCCAACTTTCAGTATAAGCAACGCGGATGGCCAAGAGATCCTAAAAGCACATGATACAAATGTGGGGCAAATTCAAATTCTGCTCGACAATAAAAACTTTGGAAATCCATTTGAGACAGCCCATCAGCAAAAGTTCCAAAGCTTTAAAACCGCTGTCGCTCAGGCCAAAGTCATTAAAGTGTTTAATTCCTCAAAACTCTATACCTTCCAAAACAACAAAGCCGAATTACTCTCTAAAGCAGTAAGTTGTCGCGATAGCCTATAAATATTTAAAACGAAATGCAGTAAGTCACCGTTTTACTCAACTGTGACTTACATGCAGGCTTATTTTGCAGGTGGCTGTGGCCCTGACATATCAACCAGCAGGCCTGTAAACTTTCGAACAAATGGCAATAAAATCAGTACAATGGGAAAAGCAATAGCCCAAGAAATCATCCAATTATGCAGCCATAGGGTAAGAAAACCCTCAAACCACCCTAAATTTCTGAGCATATTAATAAACGAAATAATGCCGCTCATGAGACAAGACAAAATAAACGGCACGATAATCAGCGCCCAGTGTGCAGCTAACTTCGGCACATTGCCAAAAATTTTAGGGGTGGGTTGTGACATGTCCATATACTCAAGCAGTGATCCTGAATCGCTAAACCACTTATATCGTTTTACTTCGATATAAGCAATGCTTCACTTTTATCGAATATTTTTTATTCGCAACAAATGGGTTCACCTAAAGAGCCTGAAATTTGCTATATTTACCGTTTTTCTGCGACATTTATTTTTCGACTGATTATGAATACGGCAATACAAGCAGCGCTCGATCATGCAGTGCAATCCCTTCAAGCTGAAGGTGTACTCCCAACTGACTGGAACAATACTAGCAATTTGACCCGAACCAAAGACCGAAGCCACGGTGACTTTGCGTCAAACATTGCCATGATTGCCTCTAAAGCTGCAGGTATGAAGCCGCGTGATTTAGCCGAAAAAATTCTGGCAAATCTTCCAGAAGTCGCAGATATCAGCAAAGCAGAAATTGCAGGTCCTGGCTTTATTAACTTCTTTTTAAATGCTGACCAACGTTTTGCTGTCTTAGACCAAATTCAAGCTCAGAAAGATCAGTTCGGTCGCACACAGGCCAATGCTGAAAAACGTGTTCAAGTGGAATTCGTTTCAGCCAACCCAACGTCTAGCCTACACGTGGGTCATGGTCGTGGCGCAGCTTACGGTATGACCGTTGCCAATCTCCTTGAGGCAACAGGTGCCAAAGTTGACCGTGAATACTATGTCAACGATGCTGGCCGTCAAATGGATATCTTGGCGACATCGACTTACTTGCGTTATTTAGAATTGACCGGTCAACAACTAGTCTTCCCTAAAAATGCATACCAAGGCGACTACGTTAAAGAAATCGCACAAAGCATTATCGACAAAGATGGCGATGCTTATGTACGCCCTGTTGCCGACATCTATAAAGATGTTCCTGAAGATGTGCAATATGCTGCTGAACTCGATAGCGAAGGCAATAAAGTCGTTGTTTCAGGCGATAAAGAAAAACACATTGATGGTTTGATTCATAATTCACAAAACCATTTGGCTGCGGGTTACCGTGTGTTCCATCAAGCTGCGCTGAAAGCCATTCTCGATGACATTAAAGATGACCTCGGTGAATTTGGCGTGACTTTCAATCAATGGTTCAGCGAAGCAACCTTGACTGAAAAAATTGATGAAGCATTACAAATGCTCGATCAACGTGGTTTCTTATACGAAAAAGATGGCAACATCTGGTTCAAATCAACTGATTTTGGTGATGAAAAAGACCGTGTTGTGAAACGTCGTAATGGTCAGACTACATACTTCGCATCCGACATTGCTTATCACTTAAATAAACTACAACGCGGATATACCGATATCGTTGATATCTGGGGTTCAGACCACCACGGTTATATTGCACGTGTGAAAGCAGCGATTGATGCGCTTGGCTATGATTCTAAAAAATTGACGGTGCTTTTGGTTCAATTTGTGAGCCTATGGCGTGGCGGCGAGATGGTTCAAATGTCATCTCGTTCAGGTCAATTCGTGACTTTACGCGACTTACGTAAAGAAGTAGGCAACGATGCTGCTCGTTTCTACTATGTCATGCGTAAATCAGAACAACACATTGACTTCGACTTAGACCTTGCTGTGTCTCAAAGCAAAGACAATGCGGTGTACTACATCCAATACGCACACGCACGTATCTGCCGTATGCTCGAAAAAGCCGCTGCGACAGACGTTCAATTCTCTGCTGAAGCTGCACGTCAATTTGCAGCTAAACTTGAGTTAGAAGCTGAAACTGAAGTTCTTGCTAAACTTGCGGCTTACCCTGAAATTGTGGTTCGTGCAGCAAACAGCTATGAACCACACCAAGTGGGTAACTACTTGAAAGAATTAGCGGCGTTGTTCCATGGTTGGTACAACGAAAATAAAGTCTTGGGTGATGATGCAGAACTGACTCAAGCGCGCTTATTACTGTCTGTAAACGTACAGCAAGTTTTACGCAATGGTCTTGAATTATTGGGTGTGAGTGCGCCTGAATCAATGTAAGCCATTCTTAGTATACGTTAGAATCCGTCCATGTATGAACCATATACATTGACGCCTATACAGGCTCTTTATGAGCCTGTATTTTCATGGATATTCAGTCATCTTTTAATGAAAACTTGAAGATGTTGAAATTGTGAAAATTAAACATAAACAGCATGACAGTCATGTAATATATAATAATCAGAACTTGGTTTTGGGTCAGTTCCTACTAGGTTCGTAACAATTACAATTAAAGAGGTTTCCTCGTGTTTGGAAAAACGCAACGCGGTGTATCAGAGCGGCCAAATCAGCCTAAAAAACCATTGATTCCTGCATGGTTAGGTACACTTGTGATCATTTTAATCGTGTTGAGTTTCTTGGTGGCCTTGATGTTATGGAAACCATGGGAGCCGGTAAAACCGAAAGGTCAAATTACCTCTGAACACTACCAAGAAGAAACCAATAAAGATTACCGTTTTTATGATCTGTTGCCTCAGCAACAAGTCACCCCGATTCCAGATCAAGCTGTGCCTGAAACAGATACCAAAGAAACCGTGGTGATCGTTGAAGCACCTGAAACGGCTACCACTGCACCGACTGAGCCGGGTATTGAAGCCACAGAAACAACACCTGCCCCTGCAAGCTATATTTTGCAAGTGCGTAGCTATGATGACCCTGACCAAGCCGATGCCCGTCGTGCAGAAATTATTTTAAATGGCTTATCTGCCGATGTGATCCAAAGTAATGAAAATGGCAAAGTTTGGTATCGCGTCGTGTCTGGCCCCTATGATTCACAAGAAGCTGCTGTGATTGCACAACAAACTTTACGTCATAGCAGTATCGACTCGATCGTCGTAAAACGCTAAATTTTGAATTTAAAAAAAGCGCCTGATGGCGCTTTTTTTTATTCATTCCTTTAATAAAGGGAGGTTAGAAGGGATTCTTTTTTGAATACATCAGCTTAGCTCAAAAACCTCTCCCTAACCCTCTCCTAAAAGGCATAGGTATCTACACATTTTTTATAAATTGAATGCGATCTGAGCAATCGCATTCAGCTCATCAGACGAATACTCTGACAACAACTGAAGAGTGTTCAATAGTATTGAAAGCCCTGCCAGTATGGCAGGGGCACTTTCTAATTTTCCCCTTTTCTGTTGCCTACCTGAAATTCGGGTGAGAAATGCCCGAATTCTTATATTCTGCTCATCTGTACCACGCTGTA
>NZ_VPDB01000035.1:0-35993 GCF_013417925.1 Acinetobacter sp. YH12218 | reverse complement strand
ATAGCCGCAAGGTACTTGCGCATAGAGTATCGATTAGTATGGAGGTTACATTTTGCATAGAAACATTAAATGAAGCTATTGAAAAATATGGTCGACCTGAAATATTTAATACAGACCAAGGCAGTCAGTTTACCAGTGATGCATTTATTGATGTATTGAAATCAAATGGCATTCAAATCAGTATGGATGGTAAAGGTCGATGGGTTGATAATGTGATGGTTGAACGATTATGGCGGAGCGTTAAATATGAAGAGGTGTATCTCAAAGCCTACAGCAATGTTTTGGATGCGAAGAAGCAATTAAACGCATATTTTGAATTTTATAATTTGAAACGACCTCATTCGAGTCTGGACAAAATGACTCCAGATGAGTTTTACTATGACCAGCTACCACAACAAAATAAGGTAGCTTAACTAGAGCAGAGTATCACTTATAAATAAGCTTTTAGTTGTTCAAACATGTGGGACCACCTCTTTTTCACTGGCTTTAGGTAAAGGCCTGGTGCGTGGTTTCTTTTTGGGACGTATCTTTTTGGTTAGCGCTTTATATACATCAGGCTCCATATTTCACCCAATAAAAAACCTCCCGGAGGAGGTTAATTTAAATGCATGTAAAAATTAAAATAACTTAAATATTTTTCCAGTTTTATCACTGTAGAAATGCATATCAAAGCTAGGCTTAATTATTTCATCATCTATATTTAGATAACGGACGCAATCCCCAAAACTATTTGGCTCATCAGATGACTTTTCGCACATAGCTTCTAGTGTATAGACAGCGCCATGTTGATCAACCACATCTAACATTACTTTGTTTAATAAAGTTTCCATGTATTAGCCATCAATCCCAACGATTTCACTCGCTTGGAAACCACGTTGACCTTTTGATACGCTAAATTGTACACGCTGACCTTCAGCAAGTGATTTGAAACCACCTGAAATGATTTGAGAAAAATGAGCAAAAACTTCTTCGCCGTTATCAGCCGCGATGAAACCGAAGCCTTTAGTATCGTTAAACCACTTAACAGTGCCTGTAGTTAAATTTGACATAATAATTTCCTTTAATAATATTTAATATAGAGTTCTTGAAAAAATTAAGAAAATAAATAATTAATTTATAAATAATTTAATTAAAAAATTTTAGCTCTAAGTTGTTCAGGTTTAAGAGTGAGAGTTTAAAAATACAATTTATATAGTTTATTTAGTTCAGTATAAAAAGATTTACCATCAATATTTAAAGTTAGCTTTTGTCCTGACTCTAGGACAACTTGTTTAGCAACTTCAACTAAAGTTTTACCATTCAAATTGCTTTGAATTTTTTTTAACGGAATAATATTCACACGAATTTCATCGCCGTTAGTTGCTGAAGCAGTAGTCCAGCCGTTAGATATGTTCATTTATTGACTCATATAATGAGCTTTTGTAAACAGAATAGTATTAAAAATAAAACCAACTTTAATTTTGGAGATTGTTCACTTAAGAAAAATTTAAACTTATGATATTTACAGTAGCTATGAAATTTAAGAAAGATAAAAAAAATTAAATTAATATCTTAAAAATAGAATTTAAGGAAAACCCACGGATAGCTGCAGGCTTCCCTTGATCGGCATGATGCGAATTCATGCTATGCGTTAACTGTTTGAATTTGATGCTTGAACATCAGAATGGAGGGAATACGCAATTCCGTTAACAACTCAAACACTACCGTTCCGCTTACGGATTCGATCAAACACACTATATCAAATATTTTAATATATACCTAATGTTATCTCAATTTTATTTATATTTCATAACTTATAAATTAACTTTTTTGTTAGCTAGGCATATTCGGGGCATTAGGATTACAACACTTCATACTAATTTCTAAGTCTAGTTTCGCCTGTGCTTTGTCTGTCATATGGTAACATGGTAAGCTTTTAAACAAATGTCTTTTATCTTCTTTTAACCATGTGAAAAAGGCTTTGAAATTGCTGAAATAAGAACATTAATACCAAATGGCAATAAAGCAGATTTCTGAGATCGTCAGATGAGCACGTCTGATTCTTAAAGAATGGCTATTTTGTTTGAGAAAGTTCCAATAAGTTGCTTCAAATTTAAGAAAGAAATCATCAATTACGCAGAATAATTCGGTACTATTGAACATTAGGACTAGAGTTGTGAGTTTTGTGTGGTAACTCAACTGATGGCTCTAGTCTTCTTATTGTCAAGTTTATTTCTTATCCGCGATTCGGGTTAAATAATATCTGGGGGATTAAATAGCTGTTAGTCGAATAGCGAAGACGACACGATCAAGTGGTCTAAAAGAGACTGTAATTTAAATTGTGTAATTGCCTGAATTTGCTACCTTCATATTCACAACGGAGTCAGGCAATATGATGAACGAACAAAAACTAAAAGACCTTGCAGCAGAATTTGCTAAAGGAATCAAAACAGAAGACGATCTAAACCAATTCACCCGATTGTTGACTAAACTCACTGTTGAAACGGCTCTCAATGCCGGACTTACCGAACATCTCGGACATGAAAAAAATGCCCGTAAATCTGGCTCAAATTCACGCAATGGTTATTCTAGTAAGACTGTACTTAGCGATGATGGGGAGATTGAGATCACCACACCAGGTGATCGTTATGGTACTTTCGAACCTCAGTTGATTAAGAAAATCAGACCCGTATCACGCAAATGGATAACCAGATTCTATCCCTTTATGCCAAAGGTATGACCACCCGTGAAATCGTTGCTACCTTCAAGGAAATGTACGATGCCGATGTATCTCCAACGCTCATTTCCAAGGTGACTGATGCCGTCAATGAGCAGGTTGCTGAATGGCAAAACCGTCCGCTGGATGCAATCTACCCCATCGTTTATATGGACTGTATTGTAGTTAAAGTCCGTCATAATGGCAGTGTCATCAACAAGGCTGTATTCCTTGCCTTAGGCATTAATCTTGATGGACACAAAGAACTGCTCAGCATGTGGATAGCTGAGAATGAAGTTGCCAAGTTCTGACTAAATGTTCTGACTGAGCTGAAAAACCGAGGGTTGCAGGATATTCTGATCGCCTGCCTTGCGAAGCAGCGCTTCTCAGGACTAAAAGGCTTTCCTGATGCCATTAACAGCGTATACCCGCAAACCCACATCCAGCTGTGCATTATCCACATGCTACGCAACAGCTTGAAATACGTGTCATGGAAAGATTACAAGGTGGTCACTCAGGATTTAAAAGCCGTTTATCAATCACCCACTGAAGAGGCAGCCTTGATGGCCCTAGATCAATTTGCCCAAACATGGGATGACAAGTACCCACAGATCAGCAAAAGCTGGCGTACGCATTGGGAGAATCTGAATACCTTCTTTGCTTATCCAGCCGAGATACGCAAAGCCATCTACACTACCAACGCAATCGAGTCATTAAACAGCGTAATACGCCAAGCGATCAAAAAACGTAAAGTCTTTCCAACGGATGATTCTGTACGTAAAGTGATTTACCTGGCCATTGATGCAGCATCTAAAAAGTGGAATATGCCGATTCGCGACTGGCGTTTAGCCATGAGCCGCTTTATTATTGAATTCGGTGACCGCTTAAGCAATCACCTTTAAATTGATGAAAAGCAATTACACAAAATTATTTACATGCTCCATTAAAAATACATATCTCCTTTAAATCTAGATTTATATATAAATTTGAGTCTGTCAAATACAAAAAAAACAGCTCCCAACTCAATGAGAACTGTATTTTTAATACTACAAATTGATCGAAATTAAACGGCAAGTACTTTCACAATAATGGTTTGCATGTCTTCATTTTCTTCCGCCAAATAAACACGCTTTAACTCTTTGCTTTTCACTTTGAATTGATGATTTTGATACTGAATTACAGCCGGAATTTGATCAAAATACAGGCTATCTGCGTCTAATTCTTCTTGAAAAAGTGGCGTGCCCAATTGATAGTCTAGGCTTTTTAATACTACATATTTAACAGTCGTTTTCATTGAAATAAACCTACTTTTGTTACGCTCTTTATTTTAAGTTTTAACATCGTTTTCCTTCCGAAGAAACCTTTATTTCATATTTTCGTACAGCTTCTAAACAATCACGCTATTTTCGTGAATTCCACAACACACACAGTACCAACTTAGACTTTTAGTGAAATTACAGGCGAGCGAAATCAATGCTAAAATTTTAAGAATACTAATGATCATTCACCATTCTACTTTGGGGTAAGCACATGCTTAAACTGTGTTGCGATGCTTTAGAACAAAAATCCATGACTATCGCGTTTATCGAGAGTGCGAGCTCTGGTTATTTATGTAGCCAATTTTCAATTTATAAGAATAGTGGTGCAGATATCTTGTTAGGTGGTCTTGTCAGCTATGATCCATCGATCAAGCGTGAAATTTTAAAAGTAGATCCTCTACTAATAGAAAAATTTACGGCCGAATCCGCAGAAGTGACTCAAGCGATGGCTGAGCAAGGACAACAACTATTTTTTCATGCGGACTTCGTGGTGGCCTGCACCGGATTACTCAAACCCGGTGGCAGTGCAACCGTAGAAAAACCCGAAGGAACATTTTATATTTCAATCTTACATGATGGTCGTATCTATAATTATCATTATTTTATTTTGGGTACGGCTTTAGAACGCCTAGATCAGTTAACTGAAAATGTTGCTCACAGTGTATTAGACATCTTAAATGCAGAATAAAACATACATAATCTTCATATTTAAATATCATTTTGCATCGCATACTGTATTGAGGAATTTACTTATCAGGACAAGAAAATGCAGCTACGTCATTTCAATGCATTCGCAATTAGCACCCTACTGTCCTGCTCTGCTTTCGCGACGGTAGGCGGCCCTCAAAACATTGAGGTTTTAGGTTTTGATAAAAAAGACCAAAAAATCTATTTAATGCGTCATTTTGAAGATGGTCGTGGTCGTTTACCACAATTATATTATTATCAATTAAATAGCCAAAAACCGACGCAATTAATTACAGTGAAGTCTTTGTATATTAATCCAAAGACAAAACGGATTGATTACGATCAAGACAGCACCCAGTTTGATAAAGAAATCGCGAAAATAAAAAAACGTTTAGTCAAATTAACACCAGTAAATAACAATAATGCTCGAATACAGTTATTAACAACCATGAATGGCACTGCTAAATCATGGTATGACCCCACTGAAACCATTGATAAATGGACCTATCAATATCGTGTTAAAAATTCGCAGTATAAAAGCGCTGTACAAAAGGCTGAGACCTATAAAGAAGGTTTAAAAATCTCTAAAACTTATCGTGTAGTGCAAAAGCCTTTTTATTTAGTAACTGTTAAATATCTAGGGATTCCATTTGAAACAGGATATAGCGTTGAAGATCCAGTTTTATTAACCAAATAGATTGTTAACACAAATAACAAATAATAAAAAAGCCTCTTTTGAGGCTTTTTTATTACACTTAAAATTATGCTGCAGAACGCTCTGCAATTGGCACAACTTTACGTAATTCCGGACCTGTATAGTCCGCACTTGGGCGAATAATACGATTGTCCGCACGCTGCTCCATTACATGTGCAGCCCAGCCTGTTACACGTGACATTACAAAAATTGGCGTAAACAATTTCGTTGCAATATCCATGAAGTGATAAGCCGATGCATGGAAGAAATCTGCATTACAGAACAGTTTCTTCTCACGCCACATCACTTCTTCACAGCGTACTGATACTGGATAAAGTACCGTATCGCCAACGTCTTTCGCTAGGCGTTCAGACCAGATTTTGATGATGCCGTTACGTGGGTCATTGTCTTTATAAATCGCATGACCAAAGCCCATGATCTTTTCTTTACGCTCAAGTTTGCCGAGCATTTCACGTTCAGCTTCTTCAGGAGTCGTCCAGTTTTCAATCATTTCCATCGCAGCTTCGTTTGCACCACCGTGGAGTGGACCACGAAGTGAACCAATTGCACCTGTGATACATGAATGCATATCTGACAATGTTGAAGCACATACACGTGCTGTGAAAGTAGATGCGTTAAACTCATGCTCTGCATACAAAATCAGTGATACGTTCATCACTTGCTCATGCAATTCATTTGGTTTTTCACCACGAAGTAAATGCAAGAATTGAGCGCCAATTGAATCATCATCGGTATTTTCTTCTACACGTACGCCGTCATGGCTAAAACGATACCAGTAGCAGATGATCGCAGGAAGCGTTGCCAAAATACGATCTGCAACATCTTGTTGTTCATCGAATGATTTTTCTGTTTCAAGGTTACCTAACATTGAAACGCCTGTACGCATCACGTCCATTGGGTGTGAGTCAGCAGGAATACGCTCTAAAACTTCTTTCAACGCTTGTGGTAATTGACGCAGTGATTTGAGTTTGGCTTTGTATGCTGCAAGCTGTTCTGTTGTTGGTAATTCACCAAAGAAAATCAGGTACGCGACTTCTTCAAACTGACAGTTTTCTGCCAAGTCTTGAACGTCATAACCACGATAGGTTAAGCCCGCACCACTTTTGCCTACAGTTGACAATGCAGTTTTACCAGCTACTTGTCCGCGCAGTCCTGCGCCCGTGAGTACTTTTCCTTCAGCCATTTTTTATTTTCCTTCAGTGAACAATTTATCTAAGGTGTTTTCAAAAGTGTGATAATCGAGGAATTGATAGAGTTCTTTTCGTTGTTGCATTTTATCCAGTACATTGACTTGTGTACCGTCATTGCGGATTGCATGCATCACTTCGAGTGCCGCTTTTTGCATTGCACGTGTCGGAGACAATGGATAAAGCACCATTGAAATGCCTTGCTCGCCTAGTTCTTCTTTGGTGTAGTAAGGGGTATCACCAAACTCTGTAATGTTTGCCAGTACAGGTACACCAACAGCGTCGCAGACTGTTTTGTACATGGTAATATCAGTCATTGCTTCAGCAAAGATCGCATCTGCACCCGCTTCTACACATGCACATGCACGGTCGATCACTGCTTGCAAACCTTCTTTTTGTAATGCATCTGTACGTGCCATCACCACAAAGTTTGAATCGGTTTTTGCATCGACTGCCGCTTTAATACGGTCAACCATTTCTTGTTGTGACACGATTTCTTTGTTCGGACGGTGTCCGCAGCGTTTTTGTGCCACTTGGTCTTCGATGTGAACTGCTGCTGCACCCGCAGCAATCATTTGTTTCACAGTACGGGCAATATTAAATGCACCGCCCCAACCTGTGTCGATATCGACAAGTAATGGTGTATCTACACGTTCGGTAATACGACGAACATCTTCCAAAACATTGTCTAAACTGGTCATGCCTAAGTCAGGTAAACCATATGAATAGTTCGCAACACCTGCACCAGATAAATATATCGCTTTATAGCCAACTTCTTTTGCCATCATTGCTGCATAGGCATTTACTGTGCCAATGATTTGTAATGGTTTTTCGATTTCCAATGCTTGTCTAAATCTTAAGCCTGCAGACGTTTGTTGTGTCATATTCCTTTCCACGGCATTTACTTTAATTTTCGAAGTTTGAGTATATCCATATTTTTTTCCAACTCTATGGCTTTGTAGAATATTAACTCTAAAACTTTAGTCAAATATTTCACTTATCACCTATCTGTTGTTATTCTTTAGTCAAAGATCTCTGATTTATAAGCAAAGCAGAAAAGTACTAATTTTTTTGCTATAATTATCGTCAAATCAGCTCTTTTTTTGTTAAAAATTATCACTTTATGCAAGATTTAATACACATTGAACCTCTAACGCATGACCAGCCACAAACGAGGCGCGGACATGAACGATGTGTTGCGCTTTTAGAAAGTGCTACGGAGCTTTTTTTAAAACGTGGTTTTGATGCAGTTTCATTAGATGACATCGTGAATCATGCAGGTGGTTCAAAAGCGTCAATCTATAAATATTTTGGTAATAAAGACGGATTATTTAAGGCCATTTGTGACTATCGTCGCTGCTTATTTTTCAAAGATATTTGCCTACCATTTACGGTGAGCCCTGACACCGATATTCGTGCTTATCTCATCAATACTTTAAGTGACTTTCATCAGCATATCGTGATGCCTGAAAATGCGGCATTTATGCGGTTAGTCTTAGAACAAACAGGACGTAATCCTGAAATAGCACGTTATATTCATGAGCAAGGCCCAAAACAAATTCAGAACACCGTTGCAGAAATTTTAAATCAAGCGCATCAACACGGTTTGCTGTATTGTGAAAACCCGTTGTTTTCGGCTCAGTTTTATTTTGGAATTTTGCGTAATTTAGAATGGCGCGTTCTCATGGGCATCAGCATTGATGAAAATGATCAAGAAACCATCAATTACATCAGTTATTGCGTCGATCGTTTCCTAGACGGTCACCAAAAGCGCTAGATTTTTTGCAATTTACCTCTCTTATAGTATATTAATCGATTCCTTTTTCTCTAACCAACCAACAACTAATTGTTGTTTTGTTCTTTGATTCAGCAATTATTGTGGAGTAACAATGGCTCTACGTCACTTTCTAACTTTACGCGATTTATCGACTTTAGAACTTAACCAAATTGTACAGCGCGGTATCGAACTCAAGCGCAAACAGCATAACAATGAAGTTTTCCAACCTTTCGTTGGTAAAGTCATGGGCATGATTTTTGAGAAATCGAGCACCCGTACACGTGTATCGTTTGAAGCAGGAATGAGCCAATTTGGTGGTAGCGCAATTTTCCTTTCATCTCGCGACTCTCAATTAGGTCGTGGTGAGCCAGTAGAAGATTCTGCGCGTGTGATTTCAAGCATGCTTGATATTGTGATGATTCGTACTTTTGGTCATGACATTGTTGAACGTTTTGCTTCTTATTCAAAAGTTCCTGTCATCAACGCCTTAACAGATGATCACCACCCTTGCCAGTTACTTGCCGATGTTCAAACATTTGTTGAACACCGTGGTTCTATTGAAGGCAAAACGGTTGCTTGGATTGGTGATGGCAACAATATGTGTAACTCATATATTGAAGCGGCTCATATGTGGGGCTTTAAATTAAAAATCGCTGCACCTAAGGGCTATGAACCTAAAGCAGAATTTTTATCTGAATTTGCACACTGTGTTGAACTTGTTGATTCTGCCGAAGATGCTGCGGTTAATGCAGATTTAATCGTGACAGATGTTTGGGCAAGTATGGGCCAAGAAGAAGAGCAAAAAATTCGTGAAAAAGCGTTTGCTGATTATCAAGTGAATGAACGCCTGATGGATCTTGCTCACGCTGACTGCCTATTTATGCACTGCTTACCTGCGCATCGTGGCGAAGAAATTTCTGAAAATATGCTTGACCACAAAAATGCCGTGGTTTGGGATGAAGCTGAAAATCGCTTACATGCTCAAAAAGCGCTGGTTGAATTCTTAATTAACGAAAACCTTAAAAAAGACTAAGCCTTTCGTTGAATAAAAAGCGCCTTCGGGTGCTTTTTTTTATGCTTCATGGATATAATCAAATGGTCTTTTAAAATTCTAATAGCGACCATTTTTATGCATCTAAAAAAAATGAGCTTTTGCCTGTCTGCAGTTTTAGCTTCTGCATTTTTCCACACTCAAGCATCTGAATTTGATCAATACCTGCAGTCAAAACAGATTATTGATGAGAATTTTAAGATTCAAGAGCCCAAACAGCTGGATGAACTGCTCAGTGTATTAAGTGCAGAAGATTCTAAAACACTGCCGCTCGAAATCGACCACAATACTATTATTGAACAGCTCAGCTTAACTTCTAAAAAAACTGAGCTTAAAGGCATGATTATCACACCTGATTTTGCACAGTTTGAGCAAGATCTTGGATCTAAAGAAGTTCAGAAACTCATTAAGAAAAATTTAATACAGAACTGCCCTATTTTCTTTGAGCATGAATATCAGAAAAGAAATCCCTATTTGGTCGAGTTCGATTTAAGTTCAGAGAAAAACCACTACAAACTTGAATTAAAGCAAAAAGATTGCGGTATTTAATCATCGGCAAATATCCTATTTGCTATATGGATAGGCTTCTGCAACAATTCCTGAATATTTCAGAAGCCTGCTCACGATAATAATGCATCATAAAAAACTTAAAATAAGTTTGGCCACCCTATTCCTCTTATTTATTTTTATTCAATTATTCCAATATAAACAATACCTTGATATCAAATTAGATTTATATTCAAGTTATGGAACCATGACCACAGAAAAGGTGCAGAAGATTTTTCTTCAGCCGCAACAAGCCCAAGCCAGTTATAAGGCCATCATTGCAATACCTGGACTGACTGCCACAATAGATAAATGTAGTTTTTTACAGCTTCCTTGCTTGCATAGAAATTTCATCACTGTGCCCATTCAAGGCGCTGCAAATCCAACCACTCACAGTATTGTTTTCCATATTCCTGAGTACCACCGATGGCTGTATAAGCTCAGTAATTTCAACTACTCGCTACCAAAGTCTGATCCAAAAAATAATGCTCCCTCAGTTATGGAAGGCCAGCTAGTCATTCAGACTCCTTTTACTTATGGAGGAGGAAATATACTGCAACAGGCAATATCTATTGGCACAGCTTATGAAGGCCTACTCGGAACTCTAAGCTTCAGTAAACAAGGCTATGAAACACAACAACATATTAATGCTGACTTAATCAACAACGGCCAGCCTGCACCTTATCAATTTGCCCGTCATCACCATTATTTTGGTTATATGCAAAACAGCGGCATTCGGCAGATAGATAATGTTCAAAGCAGTGACCATAACGCTGAATTAAAGCACCGCATTCCAAATGTGGACGAAGTCTATGAGGCACGAAAATATACAGCTCAGCTGGATCAATTGCATTTTGAAAATTATGTCATTCGCGCCAAGCTCAAAAATGTCAGCACTTGCAAGGAATATCCAAGTTTTGAATACAACATATTCTATATTAATGGAAAACTAGTGCACTATGAGTCAACACAAACAGATCAAACCAATTGCAAAACACACTATATAAACCTTAGTCGCTTTGAAAATGGAAGTATCGACACATTTGGACACAGTATATACAACAACAAAAGCAACCAAATGCATTATGCAGAATGGCATTATCTGTGCCCTATCAAAAGGTATTCCGCATTAGGACAATGTGTACTTGCAAAACCCAATGATCAAGAGATTCAAAGTATTGAAGCGGATATTCATCGCATTGTGAAATGGTTTGAGCCTGTTTAGATTCACTCCATTTCATGCCTCATATAATCTTCCAAAGCCTAACGGATGAGCCCCTGCGGCTGCAGAATAATTAAAGCTGCCCCAACAAGCACGACTGCGCCGCCAGCCAAATCCCAACGGCTTAAACTCACCTGATCTACATAGCGCAGCCACAGCAGCGCTGTAAAAATATAAATACCGCCATAGGCTGCATAGATACGACCCGAAGCTGCTGGATGCAACGTCAATAACCAAACAAATGCAGCCAATGCAAGCGCTGTTGGAATCCATAACCACTGCGATTTTTGCTGATTTAAAATCAAATATGGGAAGTAACAGCCTAAAATTTCCATCAGTGCTGTCTGTGCAAATAAACCAAATGTGGTCAGCACTTTTGTTAATGGTA
Organism: Acinetobacter sp. YH12218; assembly: GCF_013417925.1. Lineage (NCBI taxonomy): Bacteria > Pseudomonadati > Pseudomonadota > Gammaproteobacteria > Moraxellales > Moraxellaceae > Acinetobacter > Acinetobacter sp. YH12218. Next base: position 24,406 of record NZ_VPDB01000035.1, on the reverse strand, counting down.
TGTCCATCATTGAGAAACCCAAATCTAGCGTCGAATAAATATAAAAAACCCGTGCAAGCACGGGTTTTTCGTTAATTAAATTACTTAAGCAGGTTCAGCGGTTTGGTCTTCAAACACTTCGAGTTTTAAGCCCACAGCTTTGCCATTTTCTTTCTTCACTGAAACACCAACATTACCGCCATGTTCCGCAAGCTCGCCAAACAAAATCATTTCAGCAAGCGGTTTCTTCAAATGCTCTTGAATTAAACGCTGCATTGGACGAGCGCCCATCAAGCGATCGTATCCTTGCTCTGCCATCCATTCGCGTGCATCTTGGTCAACCTCAAGAACCACTTTTTTGTCATCTAACTGTGCCTGAAGCTCTGTTAAAAACTTATCAACCACACTTTCAATGACAGTTGTTGGCAATGCTTTAAATTGAATAACACCATCTAAGCGGTTACGGAACTCCGGAGAGAAGGCTTTTTTCATCGCGTCTTGGTTATCATTACTGTTATCTTGATCCATGAAACCAATGCTCACACGTGAAATTGATTCTGCACCAATATTGGTAGTCAGCACTAACACGACGTTACGGAAGTCAGACTTACGACCATTGTTATCCGTTAATGAACCATGATCCATAATTTGTAATAACAAATTAAAGACATCTGGATGCGCTTTCTCAATTTCGTCTAGTAAAAGTACGCAATGCGGATTTTTATGAATCGCGTCGGTCAACAAACCACCTTGATCAAAACCTACATAACCCGGAGGCGCACCAATTAAACGAGATACGGCATGACGTTCCATGTATTCCGACATATCGAAACGTACAAGTTCAACACCTAACAATTTCGCCAATTGCTTAGTGACTTCAGTTTTACCCACACCTGTAGGACCCGCAAAGACAAAATTACCCACTGGCTTATCTGGTGCTTTTAGACCTGCACGAGATAATTTAATCGCAGATGCAAGCGCTTCAATCGCTTCATCCTGACCGAACACCACACGTTTCAGATCACGCTCAAGATTTTCAAGGACGCTCTTGTCATCTTTAGACACAGTTTTCGGTGGAATACGGGCAATTTTCGAAACGATATCTTCAATGTTTTCAACTGAAATGACCGTATCATCTTGCTCAGCTTTTAAACGACGCTGCGCACCAGCTTCATCAATCACATCAATGGCTTTATCAGGCAAGAAACGATCATTGATAAATTTTGCAGATAGTTCTACCGCAGAAACCAACGCTTGATCTTCGTATTTCACATGATGGAATTCTTCAAATTTGCCTTTTAAGCCACGCAGAATATCAATCGTTTCTGAAATAGATGGTTCATTGACATCAATTTTTTGGAAACGACGAGATAATGCATGATCTTTTTCAAAAACTTGACGGTATTCTTGGAAAGTCGTTGAACCGATACAACGTAAAGTACCATTCGCCAAAGCTGGTTTGATGAGGTTCGATGCATCCATCGTGCTGCCCATACTTGAGCCTGCACCGATGATCATATGAATTTCATCAATAAATAAAATAGCTTCGGGCTTTTTCTTCAATGCATTTAACAGTTGTTTTAAACGCTTTTCAAAATCACCACGGTATTTAGTTCCTGCAACTAAAGCACCAATGTCTAAACTAAATACTTCTGCATTTTCAAGCGGTTTAGGAGCTTTGCCATTTACAATGAGCCAAGCCAAACCTTCAGCAATCGAAGTTTTACCTACACCCGGATCACCCACCAAAAGTGGGTTATTTTTACGGCGTCGGCATAGAATTTGAGCTGTACGTTCAATCTCTTTTTCACGACCAATTAGTGGATCTGTTTTGCCTTTTTGAGCTTCAACATTCAGATTGGTCGTATATAGCTCTAATGGGCCAGAATTTGAAGACGTGGTGTTTTCACCATCGAGTTCTTCAATTTCCTCTTCAGCTTGGACTTCATCTTTACGTGTGCCATGAGACAAGTACTGCGTTAATGTCAAACGGTTGATTTGATGGCGTTTAAGTAAATACACCGCAAATGAATCACGCTCTGAATACATCGCAACTAAAATGTCTGCACCTTCTACAGTGCGGTCATTACCACTCGATTGCACATGGAAAATTGCACGCTGCAAAATACGATCAAAACTTTCTGTAGGATGTGGCGCTTGATCGCTATTTTCGCCAAGCTTAGGGGTATGTTGTTCTACGTATTCTTCAAGTTCTTTGCGAAGTACAATAATGTCTGCGCCACATGCTTTCAATGCATTAACAGCGGAATCATTATCCAGTAAAGCCAATAATAAATGTTCTACCGTCAAAAATTCATGTCTCTTTTGACGAGCCATGCTGACAGCCAAACGTAGTGATACTTCTAATTGACGACTGAGCATGTAATCCCCTTATTAATCTTTTGGCTCAATCTGACAAAGTAATGGATGACTTTGCGACCGAGCGTAATTATTGACCTGATTTGCTTTAGTCTCTGCGATGTCTCGCGGATAAACCCCTGCAACACCCTTTCCTTCATAATGTACAGTTAGCATTACTTGAGTGGCTTGGTCAAGATTCAAAGCAAAGTATTGTTGTAAAATTTCAATTACAAAGTCCATTGGGGTGTAATCATCGTTCATTAAAACGACAGCATACATAGGAGGACGCTTTAACTCAGGTGGCGCAGTCAATACTTGAATGTCTGAATCACCCTCATCCTGCGTACCTTGGCTGAGAGTCGGGTTTAGATGCCAGTCCACTAAACCAGATTGGTAAAATGAATTTTTAATGTCAGATAAACACGTTTGACGCTTATTGGTTCGCATAGGATTTAGGTTTCACACTTAGTTTGCACTTGCTTCAGTTTGAGGAATTTCTGAAAGGAAGGCAGATTGATTTTCAACAGGCTGACCTTTCGACCAGCTAAAACGGCGAATAACGGGTTTAGAACCGGTTAAACGCACTTCAATAAAGTCTGGACTGAAGCCTTTTGGCATGGTCCAACGTCCAGTGAGTCGTTCACTTTCACTAAAGTTAAAGTTTTTGTCTTCTAATGGCACTGCAAGTACTTCTGTACCCTTAATTAAACGCAGCTCAACACTTCCAGATACATTACTTTTTGATGGGCTAACTTGAACGAGATCAAGTTGGTATTCATACGCATTTTCAGGTAAAGGTTTAATCGCTAAATGTTGTACTGCAAGAGGCATACCACCACGTTGGCGCAATACTTCACGATACAAAACACTCAAATTACCAGTTAATTCTTGATCATCACGTGCTTTTTTAACAGCCAAATATAAATCATTTGAATTACTTACAGCGACATCACGCTCTTGGATTGCCGCATTCAAACTTTTATTTAGGCCTGCTAATTCAGTTTTTTGCTTTTGCACCACATCAACCAGTTGTTCTGCATCTGCATCATAACCGACCACTGTTAAGCCCTGACGATGACCGATACTATATCCGAGCAAACCGCTGCTCAATGCAAGTACAACTGCACCAATCGCCAGTGGCATATTCGTCTTCATAAAAGGCGTTTTTTCACTGTTTTCAGGTTCTGACTTGAAATTAGATTCTGTATTCGACATCGTCATCTCTTATTTTTAGTTCACTCAAGGCACACATTTAAATCCAGTTTTAAATGTGTGTGAAGTTTTAAATCGTTTCTTATGGTAATAAACCAATGCCTTGAAGTCCTGCATTTTCAGCAAAACTAAACATCAAGTTCATATTTTGTACGGCTTGACCTGCTGCACCTTTCACCAAGTTGTCTTGAGCCACCAAAATCACTAATTTTTTCGGCTGAGGTTTGCAAATCGCAATACGTAATTGGTTCGCACCACGCACAGTACGTGTTTCAGGTGAGCTTCCTGCAGGCATAACATCTACAAACTGCTCATTGGCATAGAACTGTTCATATATGCTTTGTAAATCCGCAGAAGCACCTGCGTCAGTCAAATCAATGTAGATTGTGCTGAGCATGCCACGAATCATCGGTACTAAATGCGGTACGAATAAAATTTCGTTAAACACACCTTTTTGACCTGAAATATTTTCTAAGGCTTCTACAATTTCAGGATGATGACGGTGACCCGCTACACCATAAGCTTTAAAGTTATCTGCATTTTCAGAATAGATCATACCTAGGCTGGCTTTACGACCTGCACCAGACACACCTGATTTTGCATCAATAATAATGCTTTCAGGTTTCACTAATCCTTCAGCTTTTAATACTGGCGCTAAACCGAGCTGAACAGTTGTTGGGTAACAACCTGGGTTACCAATCACTGAAGCCTTTTGAATTTTTTCACGGTTTAATTCAGACAAACCGTAAACTGAATCTTTTAATAATTCTGGGCAAGCATGGTCGAGGCCATACCATTTCTCAAATTGAGCTAAGTCTTGCAAGCGGAAGTCAGCAGCAAGGTCAATCACTTTAGTATTTGCAGCAACTAACTCTTCTGCGTGTTTCATTGCAACACCGTGCGGCGTCGCAAAGAATACAACGTCACATTGTTTTAGTTCTTCAATATTTAGATCTGAATAGCAAAGGTCTGTATGTGCACGCAAGCTTGGGAACATATCATCCACACGGCGGCCATTTTCAGTACGCGAAGTTAAAACTTTCACTTCTGCATTTGGGTGCCGCAGTAAAATACGCAGTAATTCAACACCTGTGTAACCTGTACCGCCGACAATACCTACTGAAATCACGCTCTTTACCTCTATTCAAAGTATCCATTTGATGACTGCGTAGTATGACAGGAAGTTACGGTTTTCTGAACTGTTTTGACATATAAAGCTTCACTTTATAATGTTAGCTTATCTTCTGAATCCTATTAAGTCAGATCATGCATATAAATCCTGATCATTACCTATCCACAGCTCAAGGTCGTGTCTTCACTAAAGAAAGAAATATTCCAGCATGACAATGCTGTTTTGACGCTTTTAAGCATGAATTAAAAACTAACCCAAAGGTTAAAATCATTTATATATTGATCGGATGCCAAGGGGCTGGGAAATCAACTTGGGCCAAAAACCAAATATCCCGCGAACCTGAAAATATTATTTTTGATGCTATTTTAGTAAAGCAATCTGAACGTCTACCGATAATTGAGCAAGCTAAATAATTGGGTAAAAAATGCGTTGCTGTATGGTTTCAAATCCCGCTCGAAGTATGCATAAAAAGAAACGCTCAACGCCCTTCAGATGAAATAGTCGATCTGATGGCATTAACCAATGTTTATTACGCATTAGAACCGCCTACATACCAAGAAGGATTTGATTTAATTGAAATAATATATTAAGAAATGCTTTAGTGTTTACAACTTAGTGCCTTTAATTCAGAGCACCCACCACCAAGGCATTGCCGTCATTTTTAGTATTTTTCGATGCTGCTGAAAATTTATATCATGCTTTTGCACTTCAGCCCAAAAGTTTGGGCTATGGTCAAAGTGCTTGGTATGCGCTAACTCATGTACAGCCACATATCGTACAACTTGCTCTGGAAACAGCACCAATGCGCTATTCAGCATAATATCATGGCGCGCTGAACAGCTTCCCCAGCGCGTTTTGGGCTGACGAATTGAGCAATCACCATATTTCAAGCCTGTTTCACTGCTCACTTGCTTTAAATAAATTGGTAAATACTCTTTGGCATAAGCAATCACAAAGCTTTTTAAATATTGCTCAGGCTGTCGATCACTGATGAATAGTTGATGGCTTTCGTCATCCAAGATAAATGAATGTTTTTGCGTTTGATAAACAACCATTAACGGTTGTTCTAAATTAAATAACTTTAATTTTATTGGCAGACTTCGATCCTGCAGCCCTGCTTTTTCCTGCTGCTTCTGCCATGTCTCAATCATCCATTGTTCTGATTGTTTCAGAAAATCTTGCACTTGGCGCTGTGTACAAAACTGCGGAACCGTTAATTTGATTTGAGTTGGTTCTACACGGAGTCTTAGGCGTGTGGCACGTAATTTTCGGGTGATTTGAATTTCAGGAAGGTTGGGAGTCATATTTTTTATTAATTTTAAATCCTCCCTAACCCTCCTTTTACAAAGGAGGGAAAACCACCTAAATAAATTCAGGTGAAAAGTCCCCCTTTATCAAAGGGGGATTTAGGGGGATTCTAATAGAACAGATTAAACCGCAGTACGCTCTTCAATACCGTTATCAGTGGCTACAACCGCAATATCCGCCTTGTTTAGAGCAAAGATACCGTTACACACTACACCCGGAATATTGTTTAAAGTTTTTTCAAGTTCCAATGCATTTAGGATATTTAAGTTGTGTACGTCTAAAATTACATTACCGTTATCTGTTACTACGCCTTCACGGTACACAGGATCGCCGCCTAAAGAAACGATTTTACGTGCCACAGCAGAACGTGCCATTGGAATCACTTCTACAGGAAGCGGAAATTCACGTGCCAACTGATCAACCCATTTAGAATCATCTACGATACAAACGAATTTTTTCGCAATAGACGCCACGATTTTTTCTCGAGTCAACGCAGCGCCGCCGCCTTTAATCATGTGCATATGACGGTCGATTTCATCTGCGCCATCCACATAGGCATCTAAACCACCAACATGGTTCATATCAACCACTTCAATGCCTAATTTTTTCAAACGTTGTGCAGTTGCTTCAGAACTGGCAACCGCAGCTTCGAGTTGAAGCTCTGGCAATAATTCGATGAGGAAGTTCACAGTACTTCCTGTACCAACACCCAAAATACCGCCCTTTGGCAAATGCTTTAATGCAGCTTTTGCGGCAGCTTGTTTCTTTTCATCTTGGGTAGCATACAGACTCATAACTTGGCTCAACTATTTTTTGACATTTGTTGCTGATTTTACAGCCCAAATGTACGGGTGTTTGTTACAATGAACGCCTATTTTAAACTGTTAGATGGAAAATTAACATGCTGTCTCGTTTGGTTCGACAAATATTACAGGCAACAGTCTATGACGTTGCAATCGAAACCCCACTCGAAGCAGCGCCACGAATTAGTGAAAAACTAAACAATAACATTCGCTTTAAACGCGAAGATTTACAACCTGTCTTTTCTTTCAAGCTACGCGGTGCCTACAACCGTATTAGTCAATTACCGAAATCTCAGTTGGAACGTGGCGTTATTACTGCTTCTGCAGGTAACCATGCTCAAGGCGTGGCGTTATCTGGTAAAAAGTTGGGTATTCGCGCCATTATTGTTATGCCTAAAACCACACCAGACATTAAAGTACAAGCGGTTAAACGCTTAGGTGGTGAGGTAGTTCTGCATGGTGATTCTTTTGACGTAGCCAATAAATATGCAATCCAATGTGCAAAAGATGAAGGTATGACCTTTATTCCACCTTATGACGACGAACTCGTTATGGCCGGTCAAGGAACCATTGCCAACGAAATTTTGCGTCAATGGCGTGATGTAGAGTATGTATTTGTTGCTGTTGGCGGTGGCGGTCTCATTGCCGGTGTAGCTGCTTATTTAGGTGATGTGGCACCGCATGTTAAAGTCATTCCTGTTGAATATGACGAATCAGCATGTTTAAAAGCAGCCTTTGAAGCTAATGAACGTGTCATTCTTCCATCTGTTGGTCTTTTTGCCGACGGTACAGCAGTTGCACAAATTGGTGAAAAACCATTTGAAGTGATTCAGCTACAAAAATCAGATAACTCAGGCCCAATTGTTGAGCGTGACGTTATTTTGGTGAATACAGATGAAATCTGTGCTGCAATTAAAGATACCTTTGATGAGTGCCGCAGCATTGTAGAGCCGTCAGGTGCAATGGCGCTTGCAGGTATTAAGAAGTATGTTGCAGAGCATGGTCTAGAAAATAAAAATATGGTGTCGATTGTATGCGGCGCTAATATGAACTTTGACCGTCTGCGCTACATTGCAGAACGTACTGAACTGGGTGAACGTAAAGAAGCGATCTTTGCTGTGACCATTCCAGAAGAAAAAGGTTCATTCCTCCAATTCTGCCGCGCACTACAAGGCCGTAACATCACTGAGTTTAACTACCGCGCAAGCTACTCAAGTGCCGCTCAAGTGTTTGTGGGTATTAGTCTCAAAAATGGCGAAAAAGAACGTCAGGAAATTTTTGAAACCTTAAAATTCCAATACGATGTAGACGATCTTTCCGATGATGAAGTGGCTAAACTGCATATCCGTTATTTAATTGGCGGTCATGCAGATATCGAGAATGAACGTTTATTCCGCGTGGAATTCCCCGAACGTCCAGGCGCATTGCTGACTTTCTTAGAACGTCTTGGACCTACACATAACATCACCCTATTCCACTACCGTAACCACGGTGCTGCTGAAGGTCGTGTATTGGTGGGTATGGAAGCAACAGATGCGAAACAAAACCCAGATGGCTTGATTGAAACATTGGAAAATATTACCTACCCATATGTTGAGATTACCAATAATCTGGGTTATCAACGTTTCTTGAAATAAATGAGACTTCTATAAAAGAGCTGGAATCTAGATTCCAGCTTTTTTATTTGCATCAATTCTTTTCTACATCAAAAAAGAATATATTCATCAATTTAATTCATCAACGCTGTCATTGTTGTTAAATTCACCACACCCTATAATCCATTGAAAATAAAACAAAATGGATTTTTAAAATTGAATATTTATGCCTTATTTATGATCACTATTGTAGGTTTAGGTGGATATTTTTATGCATATCCGGCTTATCAACTTAAGCAAGAGGAAGATAAGATTCGTCAAAGTATGAAACAAATTCCAAATCAGTCCCGTACGCAAAATCTAGAAAATATTTACGGCTATACCGCGCAAGCTGAAATGTTGAATCAATATCCAAATTACATTGTATATATTCGCTTTGATGAGCTAAGTGATCAAACCGCTCCCGAATCTGTTCAAGCCATTATCCGTGAATTTTCATGCGATGGCTTAAACCGTTTAAAGAACAATTCCGAGCTCGTTCGTAAAGCTACCCTAAATGTCATTAAAGAAGATCAGCATCAATTTCAATACATTCTAAAAAATAAACTAGGCTATGAAATTTTTAAATACCAACAAGTTATGGATAATTGCCCCAATATTGCTGAACTTTATGCCTATCAAAATACTGAAGAAATTAAAAATTAGAGCTTTTCGGTTTAGATGGATTATGTAAATTTTCATAGCCGCTCTAGGCTGAACAAGCTAACATCAACATATTCAATAACTTTAGAATAATTTAGGAATACGGCATGGCTCAATTCGCTGTGATTGGCTTAGGAAGTTTTGGCGCAACTGTAGCCACTGAACTCATGGGTTTAAAACACGATGTCATTGGAATCGATAGCAACAAAAAGTTTGTTGAAAGTATTTCGGACCAACTGACCCATGCAGTGATTGCTGACGCAACAGATGAGCACGTTTTACATGAACTCAATATTCAAAATTGTGAAGCCGTCGTTGTCGCAATTGGTGAAGATATTGAAGCCAGCATCTTATGTGTGCTCCATCTTAAAAACATGGGGATCAACAAAATTTGGGCCAAAGCCAAGTCCAAAGCGCATCACATGATTTTAACCCATTTAGGCATCAGCAAAATCATCCATCCTGAAGAAGATATGGGTGTCCGTGTTGCTCAGTCACTGAGTTATCCGATGGTGAGCCGCTACATGGTGCTCGAAGATGACCATTATTTGGTGAAAGTTGAAATTAAAGAGTCACAACAAGGCACGCGTTTAAATCAAATAATGGATCATGTCCCTGAAGTGAAGACGATTCTGCATAAACGTGGCACCGAGCTTCAATATAGTTTAGATCCGAACCTGATTTTACAAACAGGCGATATTTTAGTGGTTGAAGGTTTACTCGAACATTTACGTCGACTGGCTAAACACTTTAAAGCAACTTTGTAATCAGCGTCGAGCTCCTTTTGCACATAATCACGCAAGATGACAGTAAAAAAACATGAAACTTCACAATAAACAGCGTAATACCATTAATCTCAGCCCACCCAGTATTTTGGCATTGGGTTTTCTTGGGCTCATTATCATTGGCACCTTGCTGTTAAAACTCCCTTATTCACATCATGGCGATTTAAGTTGGATCAATGCCCTCTTTACAGCGACCTCAGCCGTAACCATTACAGGACTTTCGGTTGTAAATGTCGGCGAAGCCTATACTGTGTTTGGTAAAGTCGTGATTATGGGTTTACTACAATGCGGCGGTCTCGGCTTTATGACCTTTGCGATATTGGCCGCTATGAGTTTGTCCCCTAAAATTGGGCTAAAACAACAAATTATGGCTCAAGAAACCATTGGACAAACCAGCCTTGCCAAAGTGACCATGACTATTAAAGGCGTACTGCTTTATTCGCTATTTTTTGAAATGGTGGGAACGGTTATTTTGACCATCGCTTGGATGCAAGAATACAATTTTAACCAGGCCCTGTTTTATGCTGCCTTTTATAGTGTTTCAGCATTTAATAATGGTGGATTTTCATTATTTCCCAATAGTTTAATGAGCTTCGCTGACCGTTATTTCATTACATTTACCATCAGTATGCTTTATATCATCGGTGGTATCGGCTTTTTGGTACTGATGGATATTAAGCGCAATAAAAGTTGGAAAAAACTCAGCACCAATAGCAAGCTGATTTTATCGACCATTGCAGGCTTAAATGTCTTTGCCTTCATCACCATTTGGTTATTAGAAGCCAATAATGCTGCAACCTTAGCCACGATGTCACTAGGTGATCAAGCCCTAAATGCTTGGTTCCATGCAACGGTTCCACGTTCATCCGGTTTTAACAGCTTACCCATGGAAAGCATGAGCGATGCATCATCACTCGTCACGATGTTACTAATGTTTATTGGAGGTGGTTCTCTCAGTACAGCCGGCGGCATTAAAGTCGGGACGTTTATTATTGTTGTGCTCAGTGTGGTCAGTTTTTTAAGACGTGAAGATGAACTGCGTGTGTTTAACCACTCTGTTTCTGAAAAAACGACCTTTAAAGCATTAGCGGTGATTTTCATTACAGTAACGTTGATTTTCATTGGTTTTTTCAGTCTATTACTACTCGAACCTGACAAACGCTTTTTAGACTTACTCTTTGAAGCAGTGTCCGCTGCCTGTACAGTAGGCCTATCTCGTGGCATCACCAGTGACTTACAACCCGCCAGTTTAGTCGCCCTGATGTTGTTGATGTTCGCAGGCCGACTTGGCCCCTTAACACTGGCCTATCTGATTGCCACACCGAAGAAGAGTCGGTTAAAACACCCACCTTCTGAGATTCAGATTGGTTGATTTGTACATTGTCTCACAGTTATAAAAAAACCACGCCATAGCATGGTTTTTTTATTTACTGATGTTACATAGTAACATCAGTAGCGTAATTTGATTCAAATGAAAGAACGATACGCGGTAAGGTCATCCGCAAGTGTTTGAGACAGGATGACTTCTAATCAAAAATGTTTTTGCGATACTTTAAGTAAATAGACGCTAGAGAGCGAGTTTTGCGGATGACAATGGTTTTGGGTACTTTTGCCTAAACAAAAGTACCTCCAGCCGAAGGCTAATCCCTTTATTCAATCCCTAGATATAAGACTCCGTCGATTAGACTTAAAAGCATCTTAAAAATGCGAAATTACTTTTACGTCCGTAAATTAATTATTGAGCAATCATTAAAACCAATTCATTAATGACACACCGACACCGACATAGGTTGCCCGATGGTTATAGTCAATCAGGCTTTCACCATAGCCATCAAACAATTGAACTGTGCCACGCAATTTACCATTGATTGGGAAAGTCCAATCAAACTGCACAGCACCATGTGAGTCATCACCACCTTTCAGTGAATGACGTAACATCAAACTAAAGTCATGATCTTTATGACGATAAAACGCTGTTAAATCTCCACGTCCCACATAATCGGTAATATCTGGGTTGTTATCATCTTTGGTATCTTCTTCGAAACGATACCAAGGACGTAACATCAGTGCAAAATTGTCACGTTCAAATCCTAGATTTAACATGACACGGTTCCAACTCCGCGATAAGGGATCAGAACGTCCATTAGACTGATGGTTAAAGGTTAGACCCAACATACGCCAATTCAAACCTAAGAGTTCATAGTTGGTACGAAAAACCAGACTAGCTTCAGGTTCATAGTTGGTTTCACGGAATGGTCGTGATTCGTCTTCGTTGTAGACTTGCCAACGAGAAGACTGGGTATAGCCCAACCAGATATCACCATTATCACCAAATAAGTTTTCAACAGCTTTGGTTTTTAATGACAATTGGAACTTGGCTTCCATCGATTTTAGGTTTTGTTCCTGATCGGCTTGTACCGTGTTATTTTCATTCGGGCTAGATGGACGTTCATTTTTATCCGATGTCCAATATCCCGGCATTAAATACACAGGTTGATAGCCGCGAATATTCCATGTTCCCAATTTACTTTCTGGAGAAAGCTCCCAACGACTATCCAATAATGAAAGATTTGGATTGAGGTTCGGTGCTTCTACAGCAAATAAACGGTCCGTAAACGCATGACTGACTTTTTCTTTGAATGTCAACTTTTCAGTCGGTTCAGGTTTAATTTCTTGTGCGGCTTGACGCTCAGAAACCAACATTTCTTTTTCAGCAGGTTGCACTTTGAACAAAGCGTCATAACACGATAATCGCTCTGCATTTGACCCAAGTGCCACACATGCTTCTGCGGTTGCAGGCTTAGCAGCCACATCCGCATTTTGTGCATTTACAGTACTGACATACATTGAACTGAGCGCAATGAGGCTCAGTTGCAATGTCGTACGCTCAAGAGATTTGAACGCCATAAAAACCCCTTTTTTGTTTTAATTCACTTGTTTTATTTCGAAACCAAGCTCAACCAAAGCATCTCGCTTAGCCACCGGTGCAACCACAGCTTTTGTCGGTTGTTGTTCAACCAAATACGCCACAGCAACACGTTTTAGATCTTCCAAAGTCACATTCAACAGACGTTCACGTAACATTTGACGGAAAGCTGGCGTGCGTTTATGCAATAAAGCATAACAAGCTGTAATGGCTTCACCCGCTGGTGACCCCGGTTTATCCATGCTGGCAATTAGACCCAAAATCGCTTCTTCTAGCTGATGCGGTTGTTGTTCAGCATTCAGTAGCCACTGCACACTTGCGTCAAAATCTTTAAACGTTTCAGCTAAACGTGGGTCACGGTAGCTATAGAAACGGAATGAACATGCATTGCCGTCATAGCTTGCTCCGCCACCATAAGCACCACCTTTTTCACGAATCGCGCTATGCAAGAAGCCATTACGTAGATAAGCCGCCAAAATCATTAAAGGTGCTGCATCTGGATGTGACACTTCCACCGCAGGATATGCTGAAGCGCAGAACTGAACATTGGCTTGAATGAGCCAAGCTTCGTCATTGTTGCTATCTGCAAAATTCACTTGAGTTAAATCATGTGGGTTATCGTCAATCGCCACTTTATCCCAAATGGTTTGAACTTCTTCAACCAATCTGTCTGAATGATGCTCCTCACACACCACCAAGAATTGTTTTGGTGCTTTAAGCAAACGGTTGTGAATTAACTTAAGCTCATCAATCAAGGCATTATAAGCCGTGTCGTCTTGCTCAATTTTGCTGACAAGTTCTGACAGCCAGTTCAGCGCGCCTAGGCCTGTATTATGATAATCACGTAGCGCCAATGCACTATGTTGACGACCTGCAATTTGCATTGCATAACTATGACCAGAACCAGATACACGTGACTGCCAACGTGCTTTACGTTGTTGCAATAACTCTACGATACGATTTTTTTCATCAAAACGTAGCTGTTCAAAAGCCAATTTCAATAAGCGAATGGCTTCAAGATTATTCACCAATGATTTAGTGGTCAACGTTAGCCAAGCACTAATTTGACCTTTATCATCCACTTTTGAACGCAGCGATGCACCCATACCTAAACCGCCACTCACAGCTGTTTGCAACTGTTGTAGCTCTAAGTAGTCGTATTCACCTGCACCAACTTCACCCATCAAAATCGACAAGAGGTTGAAATACGGCGATTGCACCACTTCATCAGGAATCTGAATCAAAACTTGTTGGTAATAAAGACCATTGGTGCCTGCATGGTAAAGATTTAACGGCGTATCCAAGCCATTACTGATAATTTCGCGTAATTGACCTTGTACAATCTGTAATTGTGCAGGAATGTCCTCTAAACCTACTTTAGGCAATAGGTTCAAATCATCTGGGGTATCTTGACGAATGTTCAGTGCTTCAGTCTGCGCAATAATCTCTGCTTTTTGCGCTTCAGTTAAGTTCGCATCAATTTCTTTTAAACGTGCTTTTTCTGCTGCCGCTTCCAACGCATTTTTTTCAGCATCTGGAACCAAAGTTAATTGCACACGATGTTGATTATCAAGCAAGTAGGTTTTGATTAAGTTAGATAACCACATTGGGTCTTTCAACTCTTCCTTCACTTGTTCAATGGCCGTATCCACATCCCAGACATCCACAGGGTCTGAATGGTGAATCGCACTGCTTAAACCATTCAGAATTAAGCTTAGGCCATATGGTGTACCATCACCATTGATTTCACGCTGATGCAATTCAATCTGATGTAAAATCGCTTCAACTAAAGCCGGATCAACAGGCTTAGCCGCAACGTCTTCTAATACTTTAAACACGCCATTTTTAAATTGTTCTGCATGCTCAGGGTTGGAACCTTGAATTGCACAGTAGAACGTCATTTCATAGTTTGAGTCATCTACGCCCATGAATGGACCAGTAGACTGCGCATAACCACAAGTTTCTAAATAATGACGTAATGGTGAAGCAGAATCTTCAAGCAATACACCTTCAACCAAACGCATACCTAAACGTAATTTGATATTACTTGCTTCTGGCAATAACCAAGAAAGTACATGATAGGTTTTGTCTTTGAGGTCTTCAGCATCAACTGCATACGTTTCAGTTACCGTTACAGGCGCAGTTAAACGACGTTCAGGTTTTGAATACAGCGTTTGACCTTTTTCAAATTTTGACAAAGCAAGCGTTTCAAACTGTTCTTGTAAGTTATAAGCAGGCTCATTACCAAAGGTCATGAACACCGCATTACTTGGGTGATAATGTGATTTGTAGAAACTTACTAGCTCTTCATAACTTAAGTCAGGAATGTCTTTCGGATCACCGCCTGAGTTGTAATGATATGTCGTTTCTGGGAATAAATGATGGGCAAGTTGGTGATACAACTGATCTGAAGGTGAACTCATTGCACCTTTCATTTCATTAAATACCACGCCTTTATATACCGCTTCGCCATTTTCTAGCTCAATACGAATCCCTTCTTGCGCAAAATCAAGCGGGTTCAAATTCGCAGCAAAAGCAGCATCCATATAAACTTCTAACAAGTTTTGGAAATCTTTTTTGTTTTGCGTTGCAAATGGATATGCTGTCCAATCCGCTGCGGTAAACGCGTTCATAAATGTATTGAGTGAACGACGAATCATTAAAAAGAATGGGTCACGTACAGGGAACTTTTCTGAGCCACAAAGTGCTGTATGCTCAAGAATATGCGCCTCACCTTTTGAATCCATCGGCTGCGTACGGAAGGCAACTAAAAATACGTTTTCGTCATGGTTTGTGGCTAAGTGATAATGCACTGCGCCAGTCACTTTGTGTTTATATTCAGACACTAAAATGTCTAAAGCTTCAACATGATGTTGACGAATCAACTGAAACGCGGGATGTACAGTTTGAGAAATGGTTTCAGTGACATCTACAGTCATGTGTGCTCCTAATCTATTCATTTAAATTAGGCAAAGTATACCTTAAAAAATCACAACTAGATTCACCGAAACGACATTTCCAACTGTTTTAATCAACTTGAACTTTAATTTTAAAAATCACTTGTTTTCGCACTAAAACATTTAGACTGGTTTTATGGATTGCCTATCATTTCGTGTTGACCAATAGACACAAATCACAATCGCCAACAACAATACAAAAGAAGCCATAAAGCGACTTAGATCCAATCCACCTGAACTGATTGGCTTGTCTAAAAAATCACCGACAACAGCGCCCAATGGACGTGTCAAAACAAAAGTAGCCCAAAATATAAACGTCTTTGAGACCCGACTAAAAAAGTACAACAACGCCATCAATAGAATTAAACCACCAAATAGCCAAATGCCACCGCTATAGCCTAATCCTGCACTATCGGAAGTCCAGTCCCCCAAAGCCGTACCTAATGTTTGAGAAAATGTAATCGTCAACCAATAAAAGATCTGTGTTCGCGGCAAATTCTCTACACTCGGATTAATTGCCCCTTCGACCTGATACCAGCTGAAAAGCGATATGAGCACCAAACTCAGAAATAGCAAACTACCACCCAAGTAGCCAATCCCTAAAGAACGATCTACAGAATCCGCTAAGGTCGTACCGACCGTGATACTGGCAATAATCGTGGCCCAATATAAATAAGATTTATATGCTTTTGACTGTATTTGAAAATATAGCAGACTTATAAATATGCCTGCGAAAATAAAGGTACTGAGTAAATAGCCCAAATTTAAGGACATGGACAATGCATCAACACTGGTTTCACCAAAGATGGTCGCAAAAATTTTGGTCAACCAAAACAGTGCGGTAATCTCAGGGACTTTTTAACGTAGTCTTGTAGCTCATACACTTGCATATGCATCACTCTATGCAGTTATTTTGATGCTTATATCTTCGATAACTAAAATGAATTTTTGCTTAAAACTTTGCTTAAAATAAAGCACTCTTTTTTTGAATTACTAAATGAAAAAAAAGCACCCGATATCGGATGCTTCATTTACAGTATTTAGAGTCTATTTTTGGATTTAAAACTAAACTAGATATTTGAAATAATTATAATTTGGATGACTTTCAACATAGACATAATTCTGCTTTTGATAGAATTTTGCAGCATTTTTAAGTTCTGTATTTAAGCACAGTGCAGAAAAATGCTTTTTCGCACCCTTTTCCAATTCCACCAATAGCTGCTTACCCACGCCATGCTGACGGTACTGCGGATGCACATAGAAACGGCGAACTCGTCCAATCCGTTCTTCTACACCAGTATCACCCCATTGCTGATTTAAACCGCCACAAGCAATTAATTTATCGCCATCATAAGCAAGCAATAATTGCTCACCCGTTTGGTCAAAACGATTTTTACCACTTTGATATTCTTCAATTAAACGGTGTATAAATGTATAGCCTTCATGCTGCGCCAAAGCAGCAATATTTTCGATTTGAGCAGGAAGTTGCTCTGCTGGACGAATCGTAATTTCCATATATTCACACTTTTAATCTGTTATCTATTTATGATGACCAAATCATCTTGATTCAGTCTGAACACCCTATAGCTCTATAAAAGTAAAATTTTTCGATTTGCACAATAGCAAAGCTGATTAAAACGGCAACTAATTCAAAAAAAATGTAAAAATATAATGGATTTGCCCGATTTTTATACACACTTGTCCTTTAATTGAATTTTTTTCAACAAACTACAGCAATCCTGAGCATTCGTGTAAACTTAGCACTTTCATTTTTTTGATGTGAACATACAACATGGCAACTGTTGACCTTTTTGCAATTGGTAATGCACTTATTGACCAAGAATTTAAAGTCTCTGACGAATTCCTAATTCAACACAATCTGCAAAAAGGTACGATGCAACTGACAGATGGCGATACTCAAGCAGCCCTTTATAACAATCTAAAAGCCACTCAAGAATATAAAGGTCAAGCTTCTGGTGGTTCTGCAGCAAATACAACGGTTGCTTTTAGTGCTTTAGGCGGAACTGCATTTTATGGTTGTCGTGTCGGCAATGATGACTTAGGTCAAATTTACCTAAATGGTTTAAACGACGCTGGCATCCAAACTGCAACTCAATCAATCAGTGAAGGTGTAACTGGCACATGTATGGTATTGGTCAGCCCTGATTCTGAACGTACGATGCATACTTACCTCGGTATTACTGCGGAATTGACTGATAGCCAAATTGATTTTGGCAGCTTAAATACTGCGAAATGGTTATATATCGAAGGTTATCTTTCAACATCAGACAGCGCACGTCTTGCGGTAAAACAAGCACGTCAAATCGCCAAAGCCAATGGTGTACAAATTGCATTGACCTTATCTGATCCAGCAATGGTGCAATATGCACGTCAAGGTCTAGATGAGCTACTCGATGATGGCGTGGACTTATTGTTCTGTAATGAACAAGAAGCGCTGATGTACACAGAAACAGATCATTTAGATGCTGCGCTTGCTAAATTGCAATCACTAAGCAAACACATTGTAATTACATTAAGTGCCAAAGGCGCCTTAATCCATAATGAAGCAGCAACATTTACCGTGCCAGGTCGTAAAGTTACCGCAGTAGATACCAATGGTGCTGGTGATGCATTTGCTGGTGCTTTCCTGTATGCACTCAATGCAGGTCATGACTATCAAACGGCTGCTGAACTTGCCATCTTGATTTCAAGTGAAGTTGTGGCTCAGTTTGGTCCACGCCTAGCAGTTGAAGACTATGCTCAGCTTTTACAATCATTTCAAAAGGAATGTGCTTAATGTTTAAAATTTGCATGACTGATGATGTACCTGAACGTGAAGCACGATCATTCGAAACGCCTGATGGCGAAACGATTTTTATCACCCAACGCGACGGCATGTTTTACGCTTATCAAAATAACTGCCCACACTTGCACGTAGAACTTGAGTTTCTAGAAAATCAGTTTCTAGATCGTGACCAAGAATTTATTGAGTGCTCAACACATGGCGCCCTGTTTATGGTCGAATCTGGGGAATGTATTTCTGGTCCATGCCAAGGTCAAGCCCTTGAAAAAGTGAACATTAACGTGCATTCTGATGGTGGAATCTACCTCACAGAAGAATAAACACTGGAATACAACCATGTCCGCATTTTTAACAGACTATAACTTAATACCCTTTCATTTAAGTTTATTGGCCGTACTGTTATTGGGCATGGTTGAAACCATTGGCTACTATATCAATATTAGTCCTAGCCAAGTTTTAAAAAGAATTGCCCCTCAGCGCATACAAGAGTTGGCATTATTGAATGTCAAATTTTCCAAGTCTCTGATTTTGTTCTTTTTACTGATGAATTTTAGCTTTGCAGGCTATGTACTTCAGTTTTGCATCCATGCCAAAGAAGGTCAATTCGTTCCCGCTTATTATTTAATTTTACCTGCGTTGATTATTGCCATATTCTTTACGGTATTTATGATTCATTGTTTGGATCAGGTTATCCCGCCCAAATATAAAAAACAAACGGTTAATTTACTCGGTCGTCTAGCCACCATTTCAAGTGGAAATGCCCGTCCCGGCTTTTCAGCTCAAGCGCGGGTGCGTGATGAGTTTGGTCAACTACATTATGTGCAAGTTGAGCCAGAATTTGGTGAGTTAGAGTTTCAGTCGAAAATCATTTTGATTCGTCAAAAAAAATCACACTATATTGGCAAAAAAATCAGTATGTCGAACCGTTTATTTAATCCATCCTAGTGACAATCTAAGCGTCACATTGTTATCATTTTTCAAATCATAAAAAAGCCAGTGTTCACTGGCTTGTATTCAATCAAATACCTAAATCGATATTTTGATTAACGCTTCAGGAAACCTGAGACCAAATTCATCACTTGTTGAATATCAGCATTCGCTTCTTGCTGATTGGTTTGTCCAGCTTGTGGCGTCAATGAGTCAATAATTTGCGGCAATACCGTTGAAATCGCACTATACACATCTTGTTTCTGAGTTTGAGTTTCTTGTGCAACTTGTTCCACTTCGGCATCATCAAATAAATTTTGTACTTGTTGATTATTCACAGCAGCATTATCGCCTGGACCTGTAGATACCCAATCATCAACCTGACTGCTCAACCCTTGTCCACGTAATTTATCCAAAGCACCTTGTAGGCCCCCTTGTTTTTGAATCCAAGCCAGCACCAGAGGTAACACTGCAACTAAAATTGTTGAAGCATTACCACCACTACTACGTTGCTGCTGTTGCGCTGCACCCCCCAGTTGGCCCAACACAGAGCCAAGAATTCCACCCAAACCACCCGCTTGGTTTTGAGCATTGTTTTGGGTATTTTGAGTGCCTGCATTTGCGCCCAATTGACCCAACACCGAACCTAAAATACCGCCCAAGCCACCTTGTTGATTTTGATTGTTTGCATCACCAAGAGCCTGCTTTGCTAAGATCTCAACAATATTATTTAAATTTGTCATTTTATTTTTCCCAGTGAAACCTAGTAAACTTAATTACAGCATACGTGGGAAAACACAGTTTTATCATAAATGTTTGTTAATTTTTGCAATTTCTCGCAGGCTAAGTATTTGTTACCAACGGAATTTATCCCAGTTTTCAGGATTTGCCCAAAATTTAGAGTTAAACCAATCTGGAATGTGTTTATAAGTCAAAATATTAAACTGCCATAAAGCAAAATCACTTTCATGCGTGGTTTTATCAATGAGCTGAGTAAAGCCTAAAGCACGTAATAATTGTTCATCGTGTAATTTACTCACCACCACGATGCGTTTGGCAAATAGGTCACGTAATTTTACCAACATCTGCGTTTTCTGCTGCTGATCCAAACTCAACATCGTTTCAGTATCAAGAATCACAAATCCAAGGTCAAAACGCTGGGTAAAAGGCAGATTTAAAAACTCAGTTACGTTAAAATGTTGCCATTGAATTGGATGAAATTGATTGTATTGTTCAAGATCCTGACCAATACAGATTGCGGTTGAAATGGACTGCTCTTTTGACAAATCGTCTAGCATAGAAGTGATGACATTTTGTTCAGCCATTGACCGCATCCTTAATAATGAAGTGAGTATTCGTATGGAACTACAAGGCATTTGCCATAAAATGCATGCAGGTCTTAAAGACCTTAGTGTAACTGATCAACATACACACAAGGCAAATGTTGAGTATAAATTTATTCTAGATCGCTCAGAAGTTGATCTACCGTTTAGCCTTGGTCAAGAAATTGAAATCGAAGCCACTGGAAATATCTACTGCATTTCTTGCGGCGCAAAAACACCTAAATCGTATTCACAAGGTCATTGCTTCAAATGCATGAAGACTAAGGCTTCTTGTGATATGTGCATCATGAAGCCTGAAACCTGTCATTATCATCTCGGGACTTGCCGTGAAGATGATTTTGCCCATGAAGTTTGCTTTCAACCGCATATTGTCTATTTAGCCAATTCAAGTGCCTTAAAAGTCGGGATTACCCGATTGGGTCAAATGCCTACACGTTGGCTAGACCAAGGTGCGACGCAAGCTTTGCCTATTATGAAAGTTGGTTCACGTCGTTTATCTGGTCAGCTTGAAGTCATGTTTGGTACGCAAGTGGCCGATAAAACCGATTGGCGTAAATTGCTCAAAGGTGAAGCAGAACCGATCAACCTGATCGAAATTCGCGACCAATTAGTGGAAGAATTCGCACCAAAAATTCAGACCATTCGTGAAGAATTTAGCCAAAATTTAGAGTTTAATGAAACCGTTGAACTGCTAGAAGATGAGTTGCCACGCCAATTTATCTACCCGGTAGATGAATATCCTGAAAAAATCAAATCGCATAATTTGGACAAAACACCGATTATTCGAGGAAAATTACAAGGGATTAAAGGTCAGTATCTGATTTTGGATACCGGTGTGATTAATATTCGAAAATACACTGGCTATGAAATTAAAGTACGTACTTAAATCGACTCAAAGTATCTAATTAAGTTTAAAAAAGCGAGATATTTCTCGCTTTTTTTTCACCCACTTTACCGATTTGATTCATTGAACAGTTGAAAGAAACTTTAAATATGGCAACGCCATTAACTGCTCCGCTTCTAAGATAGGCATATGACCAATATGGTCTAAAATCAGAGGCTTTTCGGCTTTTTTAAATAAGCTTCTCAGTTCTTCTGCCACTTCAACATTGATAATCTGATCTTGCTTCCCCCCAGATAATAAACACAGGTGCATCAATGCCTCGTGCAGCCAAAGCAAAGGACTCTGGCGTATACAAGGTCGCCATTTTTTGCAGTTGTTCCACCATTTTATTGGTATGTTTAGACTGAACTATCATCAACTTTTCTTGCCCAATTTTTAATTCTTGTGGAATAAAAGGCGGAGATTGCATCACGATCTTCATCACGCGATCAAAATCACCGGTTTTTCTGACCACTAGCTCTGCAAGCTTTGCCGTATCTTTTAAATATACTGTATTGCTCGACTTAAAGACACCAGCCGAATCCACCAACAATAAAGATTTCACTTCTAAGGGATACTGAGCGCTATAGAGCATGGCAATTGCACCACCCATCGAATGCCCTGCGATATGTAAATTTGGATCTAACTTTGCAGCATCAATAAATCGTCGTAATTTTTCAGTTAAATTTGGAATTGATAGATCAAATTGATCTGTGACAATAGTGCTCCATGTGCTGGCAGATCTTGAATAATGACATGATAATTGGGCGTTAAATAACGGGCAACGCGGTTCCAATTATCACGCGTGCCTGACAAACCATGTAGCAATAACAGCGTCGGTTTTCGTGGATCTCCTCCTTCACTATATGTCCACTCGATTTCATTATTTTTGACTTTTTTACTACTCAAGCCCGCCCAAGCTCTTTCCTGCTCTAAAACTTTTTGAAAGTTTAGTTCTGCAGCTTGAATACTACTGGCAACGCAAATCGTTAGTAGCATCTGTATCATGTGTTTAAAATAATGATCCATCCATCGCAATAACGGGTTCTTTAAACGTTTACATTGAGGCATATACAGAGATATCATCCGCTTAATCCTTTGTTGTGATGAGTTATTTTTTTCATATTATTTTTTGAGAACACCAATCTACGATGCTAGAGTCAATATTTCATATGCCAAATCTTTTAAATAAAAATTATATCTGTCAATTTAAACCAAAAAAAACCAGCTCGGAAGCTGGTTCATATTTCTAAGCAAGCCAATCAGACGGTGTCAGTGGAGCTTCAATGAGTAAGCTTGGATATTCAAGCGCAGGAAGTATAGCGGGCGGATTTGAAACATCGCTGCCCAATGCGATCAAATCCTGTTCATCGGTGTGCAATACAATTGGGACTTCATTCGCATCCTGTAAAAGCGTATCTAGATTGATCACAGATTGAATCGGCTCAATTTGACTGTCATTTTGGTTTTCAGTTTGTTCATCACTCAGTTCATCACTTACCAGTAAAATCTCTGTAAGTTCAGCTGATGATTCAGGTTGTGCAAGTATCAGTTTAGCTATTGAGATTTCAGGCGATTGAACACCACGACTGTCTTCCGCCACGATTGTTGCAAAACCGCCATTTTGAATCGGGTTATCCATCGACCAGAAACCACTTTCATTGGCATACGTCACGTACTCTTGACCATTGGCTGTCACAATGATTTTAGCCTGTTGAAATACATTACCTTCGAGTTTTTCACTATTTAGCGTCACTTCTGGCGCTGGCAGTACATAGCTTGGATTTTCAGGCGGGGTCTGAATAAATGGAAATGCCAAGCCAATCGCAGGAGATTGCTGACCAAATTGATCTTCCACAACAATCATCAACGTGCCACCATTTGCCACTGGATTTTCTATTGACCAATCACCATTTTCATCGACCTGAATACGATAGACCGCTTGATCCGACTCAATCACAACTGTCGTATTTGGTGCGGCAGTACCTGATATCACCGCGCCAGACTCTAAAATCGTAACAGCTTGCGGTAAAATGATTTGCGCTGTATGCAACGCCTCAGAACGATTACCGTCCTGATCAATTGCCACAACACTTATTGCACCTGTGGTCGTTAAAGGATTGAGCATCGACCAATCGCCATTTTCATCAGCAACTGTTATAAACTCTTGCTCACCATAGGTCACAACTACCGTATTTCCTGCTTCAGCTTTACCTATCAAGTATTCACCTTTTTCAAGAATTTCTGGCATCTTCGGTAGTACAATTGGCTCTGCAATTGGAGCAATCATTATTGCCTCTGAGCGTAAGCCATGATGATTTGCCGCATAAATTGTGACAACTCCGCCCTCTTTAAGTGGATTTTCAATCTGCCAATGTCCTTGTTTATCCACTTTGACCCGTGTAAAAGTTTCACCGACCGAAATGATCACCCATGTTTTTGGCTCTGCCGTGCCAGTTAAAAGGTCATTTAGTCCTGTCACTTCTGGTGTTGAGGGAATATGCTGATGCTGTGATTTCCCCTGAATCAACAACTGCTTTATTTCAACTTGTCCCAAAATATTTTAGGACTTACGCACTATTATTTAAAGATTCTCTGTGGTAGCAGATGATTTTTATCGAGAATAAAGTCATCAATGAAGCTTTTGATAATTGGTCTAAATAATTTCTTCTGCCAACGATATACATTTT